>MVQK01000291.1 GCA_002067515.1 Pelotomaculum sp. PtaB.Bin013
CCGACACCCGGGTAATCAAGCCCGGCGGCGATAGAATGAGGTATTGTTATTTGACCGTCATCATTTTGTAAAATGTAACTGTATGAGCCGTGCAGCACTCCGGGGCATCCCCGGTTGAGCGTGGCGGAGTGCTCTGCAGTGGCCAGCCCGTGCCCCGCGGCTTCAATCCCGATCAGTTTAACTTCTTGATCAGCAAGGAAAGAGTAAAAAATACCCATAGCGTTGCTGCCACCGCCGACACAGGCCAGGACATAATCAGGCAGCCGGCCGGCAGTTTCCAGCACCTGCCGCCTGGTCTCCTCCCCTATTACTGACTGGAAATCCCTGACCATTTGCGGATATGGATGCGGGCCGGCGACCGAGCCAATCAGGTAGTAAGTATCCCTAACATTGGTAACCCAGTCCCTGATGGTTTCATTCATCGCATCCTTCAGAGTCCTGCTGCCGCTTGTCACCGGAACAACCTCCGCGCCAAGCAGGCGCATCCGGAAAACATTGGGACTTTGCCGCCTGATATCTTCCTCTCCCATATAAATAGCACACTTTAAACCAAACAGGGCGGCAGCCGTAGCTGTAGCCACTCCGTGCTGGCCGGCGCCCGTTTCCGCGATTATCCTGTTCTTGCGCATCCGGCGGGCCAGGAGAATTTGACCGATCGCGTTATTGATCTTGTGCGCGCCGGTATGGTTCAGGTCTTCTCTCTTGAGGTATATTCTCGCGCCGCCACAGTGTCTGGTCAGTCCTTCCGCAAAATAGAGGGGGGAAGGCCGGCCCACATAATGTTTCAGGTATCCCTCCAGTTCCTTATGAAACTGAGGGTCCTCAATGGCATCCGCATAAGCTTTTTCCAGCTCTTCCAGAGCCGGCATCAATACCTCGGGAATAAAACGGCCGCCGTAAGCGCCGAAGTATCCACGTGTATCCGGTAAAGTAATGCAATTGTCTGCTAAGTCAGACGAATTCTTCATCATTCTGACGCCTCCTTAATTACAAACCCTCCCGGACTCGCCCGCCTTTCAGTTGATTTAAGCCGGCGCCGGGATCCGGGCTGCGCACCAGGGCCTCGCCTACCAGCGCGGCGTGCACCCCTTTTTCCCGCAGTTTTAGGATGTCCTGATAACTTTTAATGCCGCTTTCAGAAACAACTGTGATCTGGTTATTCGTTATCAGGCTTCTCAGTTTAAAAGTCACACTGAGGTCGGTTTCAAAGGTCTTAAGATTGCGGTTGTTGATGCCGATAATAGATGCGCCGGTCGACAAGACATTAATCAGTTCTAGTTCCGTATGCACCTCCACCAGGCAAGATAGTCCCAGTCCGGCGGCTATTTCCTGAAACTCTTCCAATTGATCCTGTTTGAGCGCCGCAGCAATCAAAAGTATGGCGTCAGCGCCAAGAACACGTGATTCATAAATCTGAAAGGGGTCAATGATAAAATCTTTTCGCAAAACCGGTATGCTCGTTACCTTTTTAACCAAAGTTAAATGAGACGGGTGACCGAGGAAAAATTTTTCCTCGGTTAACACAGATATAGCGGACGCACCCTCGCGTTCATACGACCGCGCCAACTGTTCGGGTTCGTACTGATGCCGGATAATGCCCTTTGATGGTGAAGCTTTTTTGGCTTCGGCGATTATCGCCACCTGCCCGGGCAGTCGCAAGGCGGGGCCAAAAGGGCGCGGCGCAGGCAACGTCGGAATTACCGTTTGTAATGCTTCTATTGGTGTTTTTTCTTTAAGCGCAGCCAGTTCCAGTTCCTTGCTGGCAATAATTTTTGATAAGATCACTGAAAGTCCACCTTTATAATTCAGGTATTCAGAATCCAGGAGTCAGTAGTCAGAATTCGTATATATTCAGTGAAACCGGTATTAAGGCATGGTGTTATCACCGCTTACTCCAATGCTCCGCGCCGACAGCACCACGGCTCGCTTCGGACCGAACTAGCGGCGCTGCAAAGGCGGCGATAGGCTGGTTATGGGAGAAGCCTGTTATCCACTAAACTAGTTGTGCTCAGATTCGTAACGCTGGTAGCCCGCTGGTTTCGCGCCGCAGTTCGGTTACCCTCGCTTCGCCGGGTACTGTTACCGGCGCTCCGCAAGTCGTTCGCTAACGATAACACCATGCCTCAGCCAAGTTTACTGAATAGTTCCCAGAATTCAAAAAATTATGAAACGATAAAGCAATAACTCACCATTTTCACCTATCTAATGATGAAGCGAAGCCTCATGTGTATTTGACTCCTGACTCCTGACTCCTGACTCCTGATAATATCGCTTCAGTTGCGAGTTAAAAAGTTCTGCAAAATTTTATGGCCATGCTCAGTTAAAATTGATTCCGGGTGAAACTGGACACCTTCCACAGCGTACTTGCGGTGGCGAATACCCATAACCTCGCCTTCCTCGGTCCACGCGGTAATTTCAAAGCATTCAGGCAAGCTTTCCCTTTCAACGATTAGAGAATGGTACCTGGTTGCGGTAAAAGGTGAAGGTATTTCGTGAAAAAGCGAACCGCCGTCATGATGGTGAATAGGCGATGTCTTTCCATGCATCAGCCGGCTCGCCCGCACCACTTTACCGCCGAAAGCCTGCCCGATAGCCTGGTGCCCGAGACAAACTCCTAAAATTGGGATAACGCCGGCGAAGCGTTCAATGACTGCTAGTGATATACCGGCTTCGTCAGGGGAACAGGGACCGGGAGAGATAATAATGTGTTCCGGGTCCATTTTCACAATTTCATCACAGGTGATCTGGTCGTTGCGGTAAACCCGGACGTCTTCACCAAGTTCACCCAAATACTGCACAAGATTATAAGTGAACGAATCATAATTATCAATCATTAAAACCATTTACCCAACCTCCCTGAGGGTATTTAACAGCGCGCCGGCCTTGTTTATTGTTTCCTCGTATTCTTTTTCCGGGTCTGAATCAGCTACTATCCCGGCGCCGGCCTGGACATAAGCGCAGCCGTCATGGATGACCATAGTCCTGATAGCGATTGCCGCGTCCAGGTTCCCGGTGAATCCCAGATATCCTACCGCGCCGGCGTAAATTCCCCTACCGTCGGGCTCCAACTCATCAATTATCTCCATAGCCCGCACCTTGGGCGCCCCTGTTACCGTGCCCGCCGGAAAACAAGCCCGCAATGCGTCATAACAATTATTGCCGGATGACATCCGCCCTTTCACATTTGATACTATGTGCATGACATGAGAGAATTTTTCGATTTCCATAAAACGCGGCAATTCTATGCTGCCCGGCTTGCATACCTTGCCCAAATCGTTGCGTCCGAGGTCTACCAGCATCAGGTGCTCGGCTTTCTCCTTCTCATCGCCCAGCAATTCCGCCGCAAGCGCCCCGTCAGTGTCCTTATCTTTGCCGCGGGGCCGGGTTCCGGCGATAGGGCATGTTTCGACAATACCGTCTTCCACTCTAACC
>MVQK01000292.1 GCA_002067515.1 Pelotomaculum sp. PtaB.Bin013
AACAAGGGTATTTCCTCGCGTGTAATCATTTGGTTACACCCAAGAGGAGACAATATCTCGCATAGTTTCAAGATCAAATCGAAGAATTTCCGCCCCGCGACTCATGGTAATTTCATCTTTTTCAATAGCTTTACGAACTAATCTAGATAAACGATCCTCAACAAAGTGTGATGGTGATAAGGAATCTGGTTCTTGGGAACGCAATACTTCCGGTGATTGCTGAAATTTATCAGGGGATAGGGCTTCCGGTTCATCCTTAATACTCAAAGTTTTACCAGATCTCTGCTTGTAAGCACTCTGAAATTTACCCCATATAGAATTTCCCATACTTTCAGAAAGACGGTATAGGACAGTTTTGTAGCTAACCTGAAATATTCGCTTTACTTTAAGGACTCGGTCGACAAAGGATAAGCCGTAAGTATCGTCCCATTCTGATTTAAAAGCTTTTTCCGGCATTAAAAAATGGGAAGCAAAGACATTTGCTTCATTTTCCTGGTCTTCGTCTTCAGCACTTTCTTCTATGTCGTAGGTGTCCAGATGGAGAAGCAAATGGCCTAGTTCGTGAGCGGCGCTAAAAATCCACCGTTCAACGGAAATTCGTTCCCATACATTAACGATTACTGCAGGACCTCCATCTTCTTTGGCAACAGATAAACCAAAGAAACCGTCTGAAACAAGAATAAGAGGGTACACTTTTATTCCGCATGATTCTAGCAAACCAGCGATATCACGGATAGGCTCATTTTCTTTGAGCCTAATTATTCTTCTTGCTTGTTCGGCTGCATACTTAGCTCTATCATCTCCTCTGTCCATCGAAGACAATTTCCTGGTAAGAGCTTTGAACCGATAATCTTTACGGTCATCTAGTAATTTTTCCAGGTAATTAAAATCATCAAGCCACCGTCCTATTTCAATTAAAATATTGTCCCGGCTGTTCATCTTTTTGGATGCACGAAATCTTACTTTCTTTAAGGTACGTACCGGAACAAGCAGGTCCTGAAGTTTTACTCCAACACCTGAAGCAATATTTTGTAAGGTTGATACTTTTGGGATTGAGTTGCAGTTTTCAATATTCCGGTAAGCAACTCTTGAAATCCCGGCAAGATCGGCTACTTGGGATTGAGTCCAACCCTTTGCCTCGCGGATCCTACGTAAGTTTGCGCCAATAATTTTTTGATCCATGTTCACCACCCTTTATTTCTATTATATACATAAAAACAATATTGGTATACGTGATAATTAAACTTGCTAAAAAAATAATTCCGGTATATAATTGATTTCGACCAGTGGATATCCATAATAAACCAAAAGGGGGATGTTTATGGCTAATATCCATATGGTATACCGGGGAATTACCATCAAGTAAATATGGACCTGCTGAAGGAAAGCACTTTTAAGTTAAATAAGGCTAAGTTTTTTCTTGGACGAGACTTGAGCCATTGGGGGGGTATAATTTGATACAAGCAGTACTTGAAGGCAAGTCATTAGGTTATGAGTATACCGAAGATATCCTTACTTCAACTGTTTTTTGCACAGTAAAATATTTAAGGCCGGAAATGATATTAATACCTTTTATTGAATCATCGTTTTTATATAACGAGGAAAGAACAACTCTTTGGGAAAAATTAAATTCAGAAGGAATTGAATTGAGATGTTACCGCGAAGTTGAATATATATTTTGGACTTGGAATGAGAATTATGGAGAGCCGGATTTAATCCTTATATTTAGGGACCATGCACATGGTTTTGATGACTTGCTTCTTCTTGTTGAAGCTAAATTTAAATCCGGGAAAAGTGGAACAGAGGAAAATGATCAATTAGTGCGTTATTTTGAAGCAATAAATAATGATATTGAGAATTTTACAGATGCATCTGTATCATGCTTCAAAGGCAGAAAGGGATATATTATTTATTTGACAGAAGCCGAAGCTTACTCTGACATACTGGCAACTACGAAAATAATACAAAGCAGATATAATGAAATAAAAGAAAATGTATTTCATTTGAGATGGCATCAATTGTACAAAACAATTGAGAAAATGGATCCATTCTATTCATCATTTGAAAAGATTATTGCATATGACTTAATGAAATATATGGAAAAGCTAGGGTTGAGAGATTTTTCAGGGGTATCATTACCGGGTAAATCGTTGGATTCAGTGTTTTCATTGCCGTACCCAATCTTTTATAATGATGGGAATAATACTACTGAGAACAAAACTTATTTTGACCAATTGAACGATTCAAACATTTTTAAAGAAAAAAATATTTTTTATAGGGGGAACCAGCATGAGTGATATTCAAAAGGGTTACCAAATCACATCAGCTTTTCAATATATTCAACAAGTATTTAAAGAATGTCAGCGATTAATATTCAAGATCGACAACCAAATGGCTCCCGAATGGGGGAACTTATATGGCAATAGAATAACAAAAGATGTGAGCGCAAGCTTGCAGGAGGCTGACAGGTGGATTGTTGAAGCAATTTTCCGTGTTTATCAAAACAATAAAGATAAACTTGTAAATAAATGCATTACAATTACTTTTTGGGGAGATGAGGTGGAACAACCGATTATTACTGCCGGTAAAATTGTATACTCCGATGTTAATAAAAGGTCTCACTGGGATCTATGGTATATTTGGTTTGATTGGTCTGATGAAAATGAAGACAATAGATATGAATTGGATGGTAAAGTTAATGCATTCCGAGCTGCAGCTGATAATTGCAAGTATATTAATGAAGCGTTTGTTTTCAGTTTGCCACTCATTAGCATTACAGATGATGAAGCATTAATTGAAAAGATCATTAAACCGTTAAAAGAACTATAAGCAACCTTGCAAAATATTGCTTCCGGTGTTGGAGTAACATTGGGGATCAGATGGTCATAGAAGATTGAAAGGCTGTAACGAAATTGCCGGTTGATTCCATAGCATGAAAGAAATATAATATGGTTAGAATTCTGCTATAAGGAGTTGGTACCATGCAGATTAAACCTTCCGCAAGCATCCGGCAGAACTACAATGAGATTGCGGCATTATGCAAGTCCACCGGTGAGCCGGTGTATCTTACCAAAAACGGCGAGGGCGATCTCGTGGTGATGGATATAGGGGCTTTTACCCGCCGTGAAAAAATGCTGAAGCTGCGGGAAGAACTGCTGGCCGTTGAAGAAGACCGTCTGGCCGGTCGTGCCGGAACGACGCCGGATGAACTGGACAGCTATCTGGAAAGCATCATTGAAGAGGTGGAGCATGGAAAAGAAACCTCAATATAAGGTAATTGTTTCCGGACGTGCCCGTCAGATGCTGGCGGGCCATGTCCGTTTTCTGGCGCAGAAAAGCCCCGCCGCCGCCCGCAGAGTGAAAAACGATCTAATAGAAGCCATCCTTTCCCTGCATCAAATGCCGGAGCGTTTCCCGTTTCT
>MVQK01000293.1 GCA_002067515.1 Pelotomaculum sp. PtaB.Bin013
GGGAAAGATTCGCGCGGCGCTGGATGCCCAAGGATATGAAAATGTTTTAATTATGGCTTACTCCGCCAAGTATGCGTCGGCTTTTTACGGACCTTTTCGCGAAGCGGCGGGCTCGGCCCCGCAATTTGGCGACCGCAAAACCTACCAGATGGACCCGGCCAACGCTGGCGAAGCACTGCGGGAGGCGCGGCTGGATATAGAAGAGGGAGCTGACATCGTCATGGTCAAGCCAGCCCTGGCCTATTTGGATGTGATCCGGCGGGTCAAAGACGAAACCGGTTTTCCGGTGGCGGCGTACAATGTCAGCGGTGAATACAGTATGGTTAAGGCGGCGGCGCAAAAGGGCTGGATCGATGAGCGAAAGATTGTCATGGAGTTACTCACCGGCATTAAACGGGCGGGGGCGGACATTATTCTCACCTACCACGCCAAGGACGCGGCAAAATGGCTGCGGGAAGGGGAATAGCCGTGATAGTATCCTGGAACACCACCAATGCATGCAACATGTACTGCCGGCACTGCTACCGCGACGCCGGGGAAAGGTCAAATGAGGAACTGAGTACAAAAGAAGGCCTGGCGCTGGTAGACCAGATAGCTGAAGCCGGTTTTAAGATCATGATCTTCAGCGGCGGGGAGCCGCTGATGCGCGACGATATATATACGCTGCTAGAGCGGGCGAAGGAAAAAGGACTGAGACCTGTTTTCGGCACCAACGGCACTTTGATCAGCGGGGAAGTGGCCCGGCGGCTCAAGGAATCCGGCGCCGCGGCAATGGGAATCAGCCTGGACAGCGTCGACCCGGCCAGTCATGACGACTTCAGGGCTGCACCGGGGGCATGGCAGGGGGCGGTGGAAGGGATGCGCGCCTGCCGGTCAGTTGATCTTCCTTTTCAGGTCCATACTACCGTGATGGAATGGAATCTGCCGGAAGTAGAGAAATTAACCGACTTCGCGGTAGATATCGGCGCTGTCGGGCATCATATTTTTTTCCTGGTTCCATCCGGCCGCGCTGTCAACATTGAGGCTGAATCATTGCAGGCCGCCCAGTACGAAGCATTGTTGCGCCGCATAATGCGCAAGCAAACTGAGGTTAAGATTGAGTTGAAGCCGACTTGCGCTCCTCAGTTTATGCGGATTGCCGCCCAATTGGGGGTGAAGACACGCTTCAGCAAAGGCTGCCTGGCCGGGATATCTTACTGCATAGTCAGCCCTGGAGGTATCGTCCAGCCGTGCGCCTACCTGAATATCCCGGCCGGTAATGTCCGAGAGAAGACTTTCGGCGAAATCTGGCGCGACTCAAAAATTTTTCATTCATTGAGAAACGGGGAGTACAAAGGAAGCTGCGGCTCCTGTGAGTACAAACAGATCTGTGGCGGCTGCCGGGCCCGCGCTTATTTCTACCACGGCGATTACCTGGCTGAAGAACCGTGGTGTCTTTACCGGGCCGAACACTAAAGGTTATATTCTGAAGGGGCGTTGTTTCATGCATTTGGATAAAATCGACCGGAAATTATTAGATCTAGTCCAAGATAATTTTCCTTTAATACCGGAGCCGTACCGCAAGCTTGGGGAAATTATCGGTGTGAGCGAGAATGAAGTCCTGGCCAGGCTGAAGCGAATGCGGGACGAAGGGGTAATCCGCCGCCTGGGCGCTATGTTTGAATCAAGAAAACTTGGCTATAGCGGCACTTTATGCGCCATGCAGGTTGAACCGGATAGAGTGGATGAAGTGGCCGCCGTAATAAATTCCTTTTCCGGTGTGACCCATAACTATCTAAGGGAACACCAGATTAATATGTGGTTTACCGTGCTGGCTGGAAGCAAAGATGAGTTAAGTGAAATATTAGGTCTAATCCGTGAGAGAACAGGTATCGGAGAAATAATGGATCTGCCCGCGGAAGAAGTATTCAAAGTTAGAGTTAATTTTAGTCTTTAGTTAAACGAGGTGGATAAAATCCTAACCGAACTAGACATAAAGATAATCAGAGTTCTTCAAAACGGCCTGCCTCTGGTTAGCCGTCCCTTTCAGGCAATGGCGGAAAAATTGGAGATGACCGAGGATGAGCTTATCGATAAAGTAAAAAGTTTTATTAACGACGGGATAATCAGACGTTTTGGAGCGACAGTGCGGCATTTTGATCTCGGTTTCGTGGCGAACGCCATGGTGGTATGGGATGTGCCGGAAGAGAAGGTGTCTGAAACGGGACGGATAATGGCCGGGTTTGAAGAAGTTACGCACTGCTACCGGCGTCCGCGGCGTCCTGGTTGGCCTTATAACCTTTTTACGGTTGTCCATGGGCAAAGCCGGGAATACTGTGATGAAATCGCAAAAAGGCTGTCCCGGGCCACCGGGATAACTAACTATTCCCTGCTGTACAGCACCGCTGAGCTTAAAAAAAGCAGCATGCGTTATTTTGAATAGAAAAGAGGTCAGAATCAGGTGACCAGGAATTACACCAGGTCGGTTGAGCTTTTTGAGAAAGCGAAAAAAGTTATCCCCGGCGGTGTCAACAGTCCGGTGCGCGCCTTCAAGTCGGTGGATTCAACCCCGCTTTTTATTGAACGGGGTGAGGGACCGTTTGTTTATGACGCTGACGGGAACGAATACGTCGACTACGTGTGCTCATGGGGGCCACTGATCCTGGGGCACCGTCACCCGCGGGTGGTTGAGGCGCTGAAGCGCTGCTTGGACGAGACCGGGACCAGTTTTGGGGCGCCGACTGAATTCGAGAATGTCCTGGCCGGCATGATTGTTGACGCCGTGCCGTCCGTGGAAATGGTGCGGTTGGTTAATTCCGGCACCGAAGCCGTCATGAGCGCGCTCCGGCTTGCCAGGGGTTATACGAACAGGAATAAAATCGTCAAGTTTGAGGGGTGTTACCACGGGCACGCCGATTATTTGTTGATTAAAGCCGGCTCCGGGGCGCTGACGCTGGGCGTGCCGACCAGTCCGGGAGTAACGGCCGGTACGGCTGCCGATACTATAAACGCGGAATACAACGACTTGACTTATCTGGATGAGTTATTTAGAAAACAAGGTGAAGATATCGCGGCGGTGATAGTGGAACCGGTCGCGGGGAATATGGGTGTCGTTCCGCCCGCCGCGGGTTTTCTGGAGGGGCTGCGCCGATTGACCCGGGAATACGGCAGCCTGTTGATTTTTGACGAAGTGATGACCGGTTTTCGTGTGGCTTACGGCGGGGCGCAGCAGCTTTACGGGGTGACCCCGGACTTAACCTGTCTCGGTAAAGTGATTGGAGGCGGCCTTCCAGTGGGCGCTTACGGCGGCAGCGTCAAAATTATGGAGCAGGTGTCACCTGCGGGGCCGGTATACCAAGCCGGAACATTGTCGGGAAACCCCCTGGCGGTGACGGCGGGCATCGCTACTCTAAAAATGTTAAACCAACCGGGT
>MVQK01000294.1 GCA_002067515.1 Pelotomaculum sp. PtaB.Bin013
AAATAATATGTTATATTCTAAATGCTTTGTCTTAAAAATGTCAATTTTCTTTTAAAATTATGCCTGGACAACAGTTGCCGGGAAAAAAGGATTATGCTATACTAATTTCAAGTCAGGCCGGTTAAAACCGGTCGGGCCGCAAGGCAGCGGTATTGCCCGTAGGACTACATCTATCCGAATAAGATGAGTTCTGAGGGCTTTTTTCATTTACCGGGGAAATATATTTGCAATTTCTTATAGGGGTAGTGCAATATGAATGATAAGATAAAGGTTGCCCATTTGTCAATAGCTTCAAACGCGGCATTAACGTTAGGAAAACTGGCCATAGGAATTACCATGAATTCCGTTAGCGTAATATCAGAGGCCATTCATTCCGGGCTGGATTTAATTGCCGCTTTAATTGCCTTTTTCTCAGTCAGGGAATCAGCCAAACCGGCCGACGAGCGTCATCACTACGGTCACGGCAAGTTTGAGAATGTCGCCGGCATTACTGAAGCAATATTAATCCTGGGCGCCGCGGTAATCATCATCCACAACGCCTACCCGAAGCTTTTCGGCCGGACGGAAATTCATTCCCTGGACATGGGCGCCGCCGTAATGGGGATATCTGCCGTAGTAAACTTCCTTGTTTCTAGAAAATTGTTTAATGTCGGCAGAAGGACCGATTCGCCGGCCCTGGAAGCTGACGCTTGGCATCTGCTTACCGATGTATACACGTCATTAGGAGTTTTGGCCGGGATTGTCGCCATCAAAATTACCGGCCTCACCATCATCGATCCGCTAATCGCCATCGGAGTGTCCCTGCTGATTTTCAATGCCGCGATAAGACTGATCAGGAACTCCATGCAAAGTATATTAGACGCGCGCCTGCCGGAAGCCGACGAGAGAGTTATCAAAGAAGTTCTCAATAAATATTCCCCTGAATTTGTTGAATTCCATAAACTCAGAACCAGAAAAGCCGGTTCTCAACGTTATGTCGATCTTCATCTGGTGGTGCCCGGACACATGCTTATTAATAAAGCGCACAATATCTGCGACCAAATTGAAGAGGAGATTTCAGACCGGCTCTCCGGCATTCATGTCTTAATTCACGCGGAGCCATGCGCCCTGAATTGCAGTGACTGCCGCCAGACTGCGGCTGGAAAATCTAACAGCGTTTCATGTGAAATATTAGATAAGAATAAATTGCTGGGTGGAAAACCTGGTAATAAATAATTCTACCTTGGTTTCAGGTATATATTTTAAACTGCGATGCGTTGCCAAACCATATCGGGTCGGCTATAATTTTAGTAATCATGGAATATTCTTCGAAGATTAAACAGAAAAAAATTTGGCAGGTTAGAACCCCTTTCCCGGATTTGCAGCAAATATTGGCGCGTGAATTGGGGATATCTTTAATTACGGCTCAGTTGCTGATAAACCGGGGCATATATACAGTTGAACAATGCCGCGCTTTTTTTGACTCCGGGCTGGACAGGCTTTATCCCCCGCTGTTATTGAAGGATATGGATAAAGCTGTCACGATAATTAACCAGGCGATGCGGGCAAGAAAAAAAATATTGGTTTACGGTGATTATGACGCCGATGGGATTACGGCGTCAGTGCTGCTGATCCAGGTAATCCGGCATTTAGGCGGAATGGTTGAGTATTATATTCCAAACCGCTTGGATGATGGTTACGGATTGCATCTTAACGTCCTGCGGCAGTATAAGGAAAAAGGTGTCGGGCTGGTTGTTACTGTCGACTGTGGCATCAGCTCCCTGGAAGAATCGGCCTGGGCATATGCAAACGGATTGGACCTGGTTATTACCGATCACCATGAACCTCCCCCCATCCTGCCTCAGGCGGCGGCGGTGGTTAACCCGAAAAGACCGGACTGCGCCTACCCTTTTAAAGACTTAGCGGGGGTAGGTGTCGCGTTGAAACTTGCGCAGGCGCTTTTGGAAGGCAATGGTTATGAAAAACAAGCCTGGCATGATTATATCGACCTCTGCTGTCTCGGCACAATAGCTGACATTGTTCCTCTGCACGGTGAAAACCGCATTCTTGTTAAGCACGGGTTGTCAATGCTCGCGAATTCCGCTAGACCGGGACTCCAGGCCTTGATCAGGGTAAGCGGAGTTAAAGATATGCTCGGAAGCAGTGAGGTGGGTTTCCGGCTCGCGCCCCGCATAAACGCGGCGGGACGTATCGGCAACCCGGATTTGGCGGCCCGGCTATTGCTTACCGATAACGTCGGAGAGGCGTGGGAATTAGCTAACGAGTTACATGCGGGGAACAAGGTCAGGCAAGAAATAGAAGCGAATGTTTTGCAGGAGTCCCTGGCCATGCTTAGCAGCCGGCCGGGTATAGCGGAGGAAAAAGTTATCGTGCTGGCCTCGGCCGGCTGGCACCAGGGAGTAATCGGCATTGTCGCTTCCCGCTTGGTGGAACGTTTTTCCCGCCCGGTTCTCTTGATCGCTTTGGAAGGAGAAACAGGCAAAGGATCGGCGAGAAGTATTCCGGCTTTTAACATATACGACGCGTTCAATCATTGCCGGGAATGTTTGCTTAATTACGGAGGGCACGCGCTGGCGGCAGGGTTTTCCATCCAGGCGGGAAGGATCGAGGATTTGGCCGGAAAAATAAATCAATATGCCGGCAGTGT
Organism: Pelotomaculum sp. PtaB.Bin013; assembly: GCA_002067515.1. Lineage (GTDB taxonomy): Bacteria > Bacillota > Desulfotomaculia > Desulfotomaculales > Pelotomaculaceae > Pelotomaculum_D > Pelotomaculum_D isophthalicicum. The sequence goes on from MVQK01000294.1 coordinate 2,648, forward strand.
GCTTGACGAAAACAAGATGGCTCCCCGTTTATGCCTTGACGGCTTAATTAGTCTAAACCAGGTTTCAGAAATACTGGTAGATGAAATAAAGCTTATGCAGCCTTTTGGCTTTAGTAATCCAACCCCTCTGTTAGGCTGCCGGGAAGCATTGGTAAAGACTTTCCGGGGAGTAGGCAGGGACTCCGCGCACTTGAAGATGCTCTTGCATTCTGAAGGGGCGTCTGTTGACGGTATCGGCTTTGATCTTGGCGCATACGCGGAGGTGCTGGCTGCGAATGAAGCAATTGATCTGGCTTTCGTACCCGGCGTAAATGAATATAACGGGCGCCGCTCACTGCAACTGGAAGTCAAAGACGTGGGGATGCCGGCAATATTGGAGTTTTCAGGGCAGGAGCAAGGCCATCAGGAAAACTGGTATGTAACGAAAAATTTATCTAAAGATAAAGACGAGCTTTTCATACCGGAATTCATCCTCGAAACACTGAATAACGACAACCCGCCGGAAATGCGGCATCATTTATATAAACCCCAAAAACATGACGCAAGGCCTGAATTTATTGACCTCCGCGAATCTATAGACAGACAGGTCAGACTGGGGAATTTGGTTTCTGATGAAATTCCAACGGTGATTATCACCGCGAACGGCTGCCAAACAATAGAGATTGCCTATTACTTACAGATGTCTTATCCGTTTCTGCAAGGTAAAGCCGCCTGCTGCCATAGCCTGCTGCCGGAAAATAAAATATTGGAGAACGCCG
>MVQK01000295.1 GCA_002067515.1 Pelotomaculum sp. PtaB.Bin013
CCAGATACGGCGGCGATAGGTACAACAGGAACTCCCAATAATTTTTCAAGTAAATTTATATTTATTTCAAGCCCTACCTGCATAGCCTCATCCGTCATATTCAAAGCTATGACTACGGGAATGCCCATATCAATAATCTGCAGGGTAAAGAATAAATCCCGGTCAAGATGGAGCGAGTTAACGACGTTTACCACGACATCCGCCGCCAGGATAATATCCCGGGTTATCTTCTCCTCGTCATTCATGGAAGACAGGCCATAAACACCCGGCGCCTCAATTATCACATCGCCGTTATAACGGCCGCAGGTCATGTCGAGAGTGGTCCCCGGGTAATTTGAAACATCGACATATAAGCCGGTGAGTATATTAAAGAGGGCTGACTTGCCAACATTCGGGTTGCCGGCCAGGACTATCTTTTTCCCTGCCGCCGGGTTGCCGGCTTTTATCCCGCTGTTATCCAATACCTCCTCCCCCCTACTTCTAGCATGGCTCAACCCAAATATAACTGGCCAAACTCCTGCCGATAGCTATTTCTTGTTTATTTTTAGATACTACCACCGGACCTGCCGGCACTACCTCAAGGCAGGTTACAACTTCTCCCTCAGATATCCCAAAACGAATGGCCTTAATGCGGGTTACTTCGTCGGGAATATTGGTTATCTTAACCAACTGACCTTTTTTTGCATTATCAAGGGTCAACAGCATCCCCTCCAATAATGATAATCATTATCGTTATTATGATAATTAAAACCATTCTCAATTAGATTATACATATAAACTCTTAAACTATCAATAACCTTTTTCACGAATTCCGGCGCAAGTATTATCCAGCGAAGTGGACGGTCTTACCTCCGGTGTTATTAAAACTTCTCACTTACTGTTTGCCAAAAACTAGAGTCCTCAAAACCCAGTCGCCAAACAGCGATACCAGCGATATTGTAGCAGTTTGCCAGATCCAATTTCAATCTCAAGCTATATTTATTTTCAAACCATACCTCATGCTTGTATCCCTTTTCATCATAATATGTAAAAAAAGGCGAGGAAAATTTGTCGTTCCATTTGGCGCCCCCATATTTATCAGCCAGTGAGTTCACTCCGTTCCAGAAGATCACATGACCTTTCCCGGCAGACCAGTCGTATCCGTAAGCGGCGATCCCCATGAGTGTTTTCTCCTTTGGGATGGTTTCAAGGGCGTAGTCCAACACTTGTTGAACCCATGGCAGGGAAGCGACAGGGCCGGGTTCACCGCCGGACCAGTGTTCGTCGTAGGTCATCAAAATAACCAAGTCGGCAATTTCACCAATGGCACTGTATTCATAAGCCCCACTCCAATCGCTTTTCGGATTGTCCCGTGTTTCCGCCGGGATAGATACTGTTAACAGATATCCATGGGGACTGAACAATTCTTTCAATTCTGTCAGGAGTTTGATATAGTTCTCTCTATCACCAGGGGGAACCCCTTCCAGGTCAATGTTAACGCCATCAAAACCATTTTGTCTGATAGTGTATAGAAGATTTTCTTCTAGATTATTTCTGTTTTCCTCCAACAACACTTTATGCGCGGCATCTTTATCAATATAATTATTGAAATTGTGAACCAATAACAATGCTTTAACATTTTCCCTTTTCGCCAAGTCAACTACGTGGTTTGTTGATTGATTTATCAGATTACCGGTTCCATCTACGCGACAGTTAAAAACAGCAATAGTATCTATATCAGCATGACTACATGCCAAGGAATCGTATGCGAGCATATCTCCAGGGTAATCCTGAGCATAAAAGCCGACAACCTTCCTGTTAAGCTTGCCGTCCTGATTAGAGTAAGCAAAGTTGCCCGCGCTACTCCCGATGCCCAGTCTGAAATCCGCGGCAACGGCAGTGCGACTCAATTGATTAAAAGTACACGTAGTAAAAATAAATAAAAACAAAATAGCGTATAAAACAACTATACAACTTTTATTTGCTTCATTTTTCATTATATTATTACCACTTATTATTAATTGATTATATGTAAACACAATCATTATATTTGACGCTTTTGAACTGTAATTGTTCCTAATCTGCCAATAGTGTATAATAAAAAAGATTGAACTTCCTCAAAATAATAAAGGAGTATTTTTTTGCACGAACTAAAAAATATACTTAATTCTCCAAAAGAATATTGCCTTTTACTGGTGCTTCTTTTAATTGAATTCACACGGGGCGCATTCTTTCTCACATTCCTCCCCCTTTTCGCGGTTAATTATTTAGGTATTTCGGTAGCCGCGGCTGGTCTTGCCGTATCTATGCACTACCTGGCAGAAACCCTTTCAAAGGGCGCTGCCGGCTGGCAATTGGACCGCCATGGGCACTCAACAATGCTGATCGGTTTGCTATTCGGACTGGCGGCCCTGGTATTGATGAAACTTTACCCCTCCGCCCCTCTCCTGCTTGCCGGGTCAGCCATATTGGGACTAGGCGTCTCACCGGTATGGCTTGCCGTAATAAGTGAAGTGGCGCCTGTTCAGCTAAAAGAACGGGCGGCCCGGATGGGTGTTATTTTTGCTGTATGGCTGGTTGGCGGCGGCGGAGGTCCGGTTGTTATCAACTTCTTTATTACCCGGGACTATAGTATCGCCTTTTGGTTGTTGATTTTTCTTTGGGGTATTGCTTTGGCTGTAGCCGCAACGCTATTACCGGGGGCGGAGTATAAAGCAGACACCGATCACGGCTTCTCTTTCAAAAAAGAAGTATCAAGTATGCTCCGGAATCAAGCTGTAAAAAAGATTCTCTTGCCGGGTATGTTTCTGCAAACCTTGGCGGGGGGATTGTTACTACCATTGCTTCCCTTGTATGCGCAAAATAAAATTGGGCTGGAACCGAACCAGTACGCAATCCTTTTATTAATTGGCGGAGCGGCGGCTGCCCTGTCATTCCTGCCGATGGGCCGCCTGGCTGACCGGGTGACTCTTAAATTGATTCTGAGTGCCGGGTTTGGCATGAGCGCGATTTCACTGGCAGCTTTTTCGTTTGTCCGCAATGCCTTTAACGCCTACCTGTTAGCAGCCCTGGTAGGTTTTTCATACGCCGCGGTTTTACCCGCTTGGAACAATCTTCTCGCTAAAGCTGTCCCACCTGAGAGACAGGCTACCGGCTGGGGTGTCTTTTCCACTATTGAAGGCATGGGTGTGGCCATTGGACCGGCTATTGGTGGTGTCGTGGCAAAATACATGGGGATTCAAGCTCCCATCATTATAAGTACAACATTACTGGCTATCATGTCATTCTTTTACATGTTCTATCCGGTGGAGAGATTCTTTGCCAATAACCGGCTTTGCTGATAACTCAAAGACTTAACCGGAACAGACACGCTTTATTTCTACTCCAGTATCGAACGAGAGGG
>MVQK01000296.1 GCA_002067515.1 Pelotomaculum sp. PtaB.Bin013
ATGGAGCCAGCCCAGCATTTTTTCTACATAACCTTTATCCTTCATTTCTTGCACAGCGCTGGTTAGCTTATTAAAGTCGACCTTCAAATCTTCCAGTTTTCGGATGGGTTTGTCTTCATCATAATCAACCTTTAAAAAGCGCCGCAAATCTCCCAGATAACCGTCAAAATCCGGCTTGTAAACGATTTCTAAATAGAATAAGGGTTCCTGTCCCTGCTTACTGTCCGTTTGGTTACTCATTAAGCCCTGAACAAGGCATTTGCGCAACAAGTCCTGATCATTTTCGGTCATTCCTGTTAACCTGGCGCTATATTTATTTATAGTGCCATAATGAGCGACCAGGGCATAGTATAATTTATGCTTTTTGCCGAATGTGGAGCTGTCCTCATTCATAATGGATGTGATTGTATTTGATTTAACCAGTTCCACCGGGTGTAAAGAGTAGCCCCAGGTGATTTGTACCGGCCCTGTATAAGTGCGGCTTACACCTTCCACTGCCATTGCGCTTCCAAACAGGCGAATATCAATAAGTGAACGTTTAATTATTTCAGTCAAAAAAAGGTTATTAAATTCGGGTAATCCCTTTAGAAAAATTTTTTCGGATTCGTTCAAGTCTTTTTTCGCCTTTTTCTTTATTCCATCATTTTTTTTATGATATATATCTTTGAAGTTATCTTTTGCTTCCCCGTACAATAGCTTCCATTTTTCAGCGAGATAAGAGTTTTCATTAAGAAGTTTTTCCATTTGACTATTATTTGCCAGCCAATAATCCCGGACATGTTCAAACATTACATCCATAGGAACCTTTTTATCGGCCAGGGTATCGACGAATACTGAATAACCTTTGTTTTTTAGAAAGTCTCGTATATCTCTTTTCCTCCTGGCATCGCTAACCAGTAAAGTGGACGTTTCGTAATCCATCCTGGGTTTGTTTTCCTGGTCAGGATCTCCGTTACAATTAGTCATACTGGCCTGAAAGCCGAATAAGAAATCACTATTTTGGTTTAAAAACATGTTGCTGACCTCCCATATTAATATTAGATATTCTCATAGCTTGCTTTCTTCAATACTGCTTTCAAGGATCTCTTCTTCCTCTGCCGTTATGTCCGGAGCTTTTTTACCTACCATATAAGCATAACCAGACATGATATAAAACACGTTAGCCCGTTCGCTGAGCGGCCAGGTACGGTCGAGTGTACCATAGTAATAGTGAAATCGGTTCATCACAGCCTCCGCAAAAAGCGTAAACTTACCGTATTGCCGCAGTTTTTCAATAACTTCTTCATATAAACGGTGTACATCTTTATCTTTCATTCCCTGGAACTGGATCTTTTTTAAGATAGGCTTTGTTTTATGTTCTTTTTGAAGTTGAGCTATTGCAACGCGGTTGATTAGTACACCTAAAAAATACAAAGCTTTCGCTTCTATGCTGAACCCCTGGTTTTCTAAAAACCTTTCCATGTCCTCAATAGATAAATTTACTTTCTTGGAAGCAGTATCTATAGTATCCAATTCCTTTTCACCCTTTCCCTTAAAAAAGCATACAGGCTGATTTAAAATGCACAATTGTTGACAAGTGCGAAACAACACAAGATAGCTCATCACTATCCTCTTAATAAAAAAATCTTCATATCCTAAATAATACTGCAGGCCCATATTGTGATAATTATCAATTTTTTGTTTGTTTATCTGGCGCAAACCCTTGTCCAGAGCCTCGTCGGCATAACCAAATAAAACTTCAGTGTTAATTTGTCCTCCGGATAGGATAGTCTTATATAAAGACAGTACCCTTCCAATATCCAGTTGCTCTCCACTTTTGTTGGTACGCACCGGTACTGCACGGTAAATCTGCCCAAGGGACATTCCTTTTAAATGGTTGTTTAAAATAGCTGCATTATCGCCCAGTGTTTTGATGACCTTTTGAAAGCGAATGGTCGGAATATCTTCGATGACTTCCAAAACTGTAACCGAGTTACCGTCCGTACGGTAGAATATAAAATTGAGAGAATATAAGTTTATGTCATCAAATAATGCCGCGGCTTCAATATCTCTCAGCCATTCCTCCGCGCTGTTGCTTTTAAAAGCCAGGTCAACACTACCTTTTAATTTATAAGCGTGGTTATAATCAAAAAAGCCTAACAATCCTTCCGGAATGATAAACACATTCTCGCCGGCAATTTTGCTCCTATACTGTCTACTGATGATTTTTTCACCGGCTAACAGCTTTTGATAACACCCGGTACACATGGAGTAGACATCATCGTAATTACTTTTGTTAAAAAAAGGGGAAGTATTGATAGTTGTGGTAGTAAACATTTTATTGATGCCTGTGCGTTCAAATTTTGTCGTGTATTCACTTAACACATCCGCCTTTTTTTCACCGCAAATATAACAAACTCTTTCAATACCTTTTCTGGCTTTAATATTATTGTCCAATTTATTTGCGCGCCTTACTAATTCAAGGTAGTCAGGATGAACAGAAAGAATTTCTTCCTCGTTGTTTTCGAACCGCACAGCCGGGACAACCAATACATACTTGTTGTTTTTATTATCATCGTTTAAAAACATACGAACAAAAGCGTCAAAACTGTATTCGCGATCTTTGATTTTAATCTTCTTTTTATCAAGTGATAATGTAAGGCCTTTATCTTTAAATAAGGAAAACTTATCAAAATTTACTTTACCATTACCAATCTGTGGACTTAATGAAACTAATTTTGAATCTTTCATCTTTACAATCAGAGACGCTAGATCACTATTCTCCATATCATATCTCTTTAGCATTAAATAAAGGTCATTCCAGATGCTACCTAACAGGTAATAAAGGGAACCGGTTTCTCTGGAAAGGTAATATTGAGAAGAAGCCGCTTTATTATTGCCGAAATAGTTATATTCCTTTGCAGAATTACTTGAGAATTGAGCCTGCAATTTAAAGTATATTTCTTCTGTTTTTAAATCAAAAACCAGTGCTATTACGTAGTTTTCCCCGTCTGACTGAACCCCTCTTACCTGCTGGATTATTGAACTGAATACGTTCTGATTGTCTCCGGCGCTATCGCCAATATAAGCAGTCAGTTGAGGTAAATTCATTCGCCCACCTCCTTAACTTTCCGTAATAATCAATAATAACAAATCTTTGTTCCCTCACCTCTTCTCTCGCATAATTATTTTAGAACCACCGGACAGCCAAAAGTCCATCATCTCTTCCTTATCTCTTCCTTATCTCTTTCTTTTTTCTTGATTCCACCTTCTCCAAACAGCCGTACCCCTGCCCTCCCTTACTCCCAATCCCAGCATCAAGCCCTATCTGCAGCAGTTCGCGTGGACCTGTCAACTTCAGGCGGCAAGTGTATCCTTTAATAACCGTGCCTTTATAAGAC
>MVQK01000297.1 GCA_002067515.1 Pelotomaculum sp. PtaB.Bin013
AGAATTAATAAATAAGCTGCTGTCTCTTGGAGAAGCAGATGAAGATGCCGCTCTGGTAACAGTAAGCCAAACCATGGGCTCCACCCCGCGAAATCCCGGCGCCAAAATGCTTGTGCTCAAGGATGGTCAGGTTTACGGGACCATTGGCGGCGGGTGCGGGGAAGCCGAAGTTAAAAGAGAGGCTCTGGGCGCGCTGAATATTAAGGCTTCAAAGAAATACCATCTGGATATGGCAAACGATGTTGCCGCCGGGGAGGGTATGATTTGCGGGGGTAAAATGGAAGTATTTATCGACTTCCTTAGTTGCGGCGATAACGAATCCAGGCGGGTTTTATTGGCCTACTTTGCTTCTTTGCAAAGAAAAGAAAACCCCTTGCTGGTAACAATAACCAGTATTGATGAGGAAAAAAAGGAGCTCTTAGGCCGGAAAATGGTCTTTCTGCCAGCGAACAATGAGGCCGGTGACTTGGGGGCGGCGGAAATAACGGAACAAGCCCGCATTTTTGCCGGACAATTCCGGGCGGCAAGGGAACCTAAGCTTATAACTCTTTCTACTGCAACAATCCAAAAAAAAATTATAAAACTAGAGTTGTTATTTGAGCCGGGTATTCGGACACCGCAAATATTAATTTTGGGAGGGGGGCATATTGCCAGGCCGCTGGTAAAAATGGCCTCTATACTCGGTTATAACACTACTGTTGTTGATGACCGGCCTACTTTTGCCAACACGGCTCGTTTCCCGGAGGCAGGGCAGGTAATCTGCGATAGTTTCGGTAATTTCTTAAAAAGTCTGGAAACTGGCGATGAAACCTTTATTGTAATTATAACCAGAGGACACACGCATGACCTGGAGTGCCTCCGTGATGTTATCAACCAACCCGCGGCTTATATCGGAATGATCGGCAGTCGCAGGAAAGTAAGGGGAATTATAACGCAGCTAGAGGAAGAAGGTATTTCTAGTGAGCGCTTAAAGGAAGTTTATTCGCCAATTGGCTTGGATATAGGCGCGGAGACGCCGGAAGAGATCGCCTTAAGCATCCTGGCTGAGATCGTTAATGTATGGCGTGGAGGAAAGTTTTTTAAAGAACAAAGTATTGTTAAATAAAACTGAGTAACACCTCAAGCAAAGCAACATTTTAATTGATATAAGCGGATGCTGGGGGAAACATACATGAAAAAACCGGTATTATTTTTAGGGATTATATTAATTATTATGATGGTTGTTACCGGTTGCGGAAGTGGCAAAGAGCTTGAGAATAGAGCGGGAACAGTGAGTTTAACCATTTCCGCCGCAACAAGCCTGAAGGATGCTGCCGAAGAGTTAAAGACCATTTATGTCAAGCAGCGTCCCGGTATAGCCATCATTTATAATTTCGCAGCCTCAGGAACTTTGCAAAAGCAAATTGAAGAGGGCGCCCCGGTAGACATCTTCATTTCAGCCGGTAAATCCCAAATGGATGCCCTGGCTGAAAAGTGCCTTATAGTGGACAACTCCCGTAGAGACTTATTGGGGAACGAGTTGGTGCTAATAGCCAGGAAAGACAGTAATTTAACCGGATTTGAAAGCTTGATAGGTAAGAGTGTGGCTAAAATCAGTATCGGCACACCGGAAACGGTACCGGCCGGTAAGTATGCCAAGGAGGCTTTGACCACCCTCAAGCTTTGGGATGAGATTGAGACCAAACTGGTGCTGGCTAAAGATGCACGCCAGGTGTTGACATATATTGAAAGCGGTAACGTAGATGCGGGAATCGTTTATCGTTCTGATGTCCTGGCCGGCAGGGATATTAAAATAGTAGCTGCTGTTCCAGAGGGTACCCATGAGCCAATTATCTATCCCATGGCTGTTATTAAAACTGCCAAATACCAGAAAGAAGCTGAAGAATTAGCCGCTTTCCTCTTGAGCGACGAAGTTGCCCGGGTCTTTGAAAAATATAATTTTAAATCTATAAAGAATTAATGTGATGTAGTTATGTTTATCCAACTAACTGACTGGCGCCCGGTTCTTCTTTCGCTCAGGGTGGCTTTAATTGCAGTGTTTACCGTCACCTGCCTGGGATTGCCGTTGGCCCGCTTATTGGCCCGCCGGGAGTTTTTCGGTAAAGATATGCTGGAAGCGGCCATCACTTTGCCGCTGGTATTACCGCCATCGGTCATAGGCTATGGCTTATTGATACTTATTGGTAAAAACGGCCTGTTGGGCCAATTCCTTACTAGTATGGGCATATCGCTAGTATTTACCTGGTGGGCGGCAGTCCTGGCGTCCACCGTGGTGGCCTTCCCGCTGATGTATCAGAGCGCTAAGGCGGCAATTAAAAGCGTGGACGTCAATTATGAGAAGGCGGCCAGGACTCTGGGAGCCGGTGAGTTGAGAATATTTTTTACCATTACCCTCCCTCTGGCCTGGCCCGGCATTATAGCCGGCCTGGTACTGTCCTTTGCCCGGGCGCTTGGTGAGTTTGGAGCCACCCTGATGGTTGCAGGCAATATCCCCGGGCAGACTCAGACCATTCCACTGGCAATATACTTTGCAGTGGATGCAGGGGATAACATCACGGCAAGAGCACTGGTGGCAATAATTACTGTATTCAGTTTTATAGTTATCTTTTGGGTCAATCGCTGGGCGAAACGGCAAAATTATTAACTGTATGGTGGTAAAATGTTGGAAGTCTGCTTTAGTAAAAAGCTGTGGCATTACACCCTCGATCTGCAATTCAAAGTTAACAATGAAATCCTGGTGCTGTGGGGTCCTTCCGGAGCGGGCAAGACCACTGTTTTGCACTGCTTAGCCGGCCTGACGAGGCCAACCTATGGTTTTATTAAATTTAACAATCAGGTTTTCTTCTCTTCAGAGGAAAAGATCAACATGCCAACGCGGTTTAGAAATACGGGCTACCTGTTTCAGGACTACGCCCTTTTCCCCCATATGACTGTAAGAAATAATGTTTTATATGGACTCAAAGATAGAAAAAGTGATCAGATGAATTCTCCCGTGGACCCTGTAGAATTGTTAAATGCCTTTTGCGTGGGACATCTTGTTGAGCGCTATTCCGGACAGCTTTCCGGCGGTGAGAAGCAGCGGGTGGCATTGGCAAGGGCGCTGGCTGTACAGCCACAACTGCTTTTGCTGGACGAACCTTTCAGTGCTTTGGATAGAAATACCAGGGTCAAGCTAAGGCGAGAATTGAAAAATTTGCATCAAAAATGGCGGATACCTTTTGTGGTGGTTACCCATGACGAGGAGGATGCCAGGTATTTAGGAGATACAATTCTTTTTCTTAAGAGGGGCAGGTCCATGGAAGTTGCCCTACAAAACATCTCAGGCAGACGCTTAGGAGCTGAACTGCAACCCCTGCCATATTGATTATGTTGGACACTTC
>MVQK01000298.1 GCA_002067515.1 Pelotomaculum sp. PtaB.Bin013
GGCCCTGTCTTTCATCAACATTACTTTTACAGTCTGCAGCAAAATAGCCAGGTCCTTTGCCGGCGAGTACGACTTCGTGTAAAGCAAGTCATACTTCAGCTTGTTCTCCGGACTGGTGCTGTACCGCCCGGCAATCTGGGCCAGGCCGGTGATGCCCGACTTGACGTTCATCCGGTAGATGTATTCCGGCTTCTGCTTTACCAACTCGTTAACGAAAAAAGGTCTTTCCGGGCGCGGCCCCACGATGCTCATATCGCCCTTCAAAACGTTCAGCAGTTGCGGGATTTCGTCGATCCGGGCCGCCCGCAGCAAACGCCCCACCCTGGTAACCCGCGGGTCGTCTTCCGAGGCCAGCACCGGCCCGCTCTCCTGCTCGGCGTCGACCACCATGGTCCGGAACTTGTACAGGTAAAAAGGTTTTTCCTGCATGGTAAGACGCTTTTGCCGGTATAAAACAGGCCCCGGCGAGTCCAATTTAACAGCAATGCCCACCAGCATACATAGCGGCGCGGCAACCACCAGCGCTGCCACGGAAAGCATAATATCAATCAACCTTTTCAAAATCATGGATTCCTCAGGTATCTTCAAACGGCCGACAGTGAACACCGGCACGTCATCCACCTGATCCAGCCTGGCCTGGGCCAGCATGATCTCATACAAATCAGGCACCAGGAACACCTTTATATCTTTCGCCACACAGGCGTAAATTACCTCGGCTTTATGCTCCTGGGAAAGACTTGAACAGACAAAAACCTGGTCGGGTGTTACAGCGTCAAGGCACTTGCAAAATCCAGATATATCCCCCAGCAAAGGCCAGCGGTTCGCAATACCACCAAAAGATTCGCAATTATTTTCACCCGGATCAGGTTGAGAATCAAGGACAAGGCCGGACACTTTGATTATCCCGCCCCCCGCTGATTCCAGCTTTTCAGCCAGAGCGGCCGCCTCCGGGAGCTGCCCGACCACAACCACCCGCCTGCTGCCCTGCATATTCCTTTCCAGGTGCCAGGCCGCCCTCCTCCAGAGGCTGAGCAAAGCAAGCTGAATAAACGGCGCGGCTAACAGCACCATACGCGGGAAGGCGAAGCCGCGCAAAAGGAAAGTCAAGGCCATACTGGCCATGGCTTGAAAGAACACAACACAAATTAAGGAAGCAAAAACCTCCGCCCAACGCCACCGGTAGCCGCCGTACAATCTGTAGAAATAAAAAAGGGCAAGCGCGGACGCGGTAAGCCAGGGCCAGGTGGAAAGGTAGGGAGTCAGGTTTTTTTCCGGAATGTCCCAGCCGAATTTAATTAAGAAGGCCAGGATATAAGCCAGATTAACCAGTAAAATATCAAAAAATATAAGTGTTATTTGAAAAAATATCGTATTTTTATTGATTCGCATATAATCACCATTTCCACCATTCGACAAATCTATCTGATTCCCTTTATAAATTTAAGACCTCAACCATTAACTCTTCAAAATTCCCCGCCAACATTTCAAAACAGTATTCTTTCTCTATTATAAAGCGTCCTTTACCGCCGTAAGAACTTAAAAGTCCCGGATTATTTTTTAATTGTAATATGACCTCAGCCGTCTCCCCGGGGTTTCCAGGAGAAACGACAACTCCCAGGTTGTTCCTCTTTATGAGATTGACTGTCTCTCCCCTGAGTGCGCATAAAATGGGCTTATTCTCATACATGTAGTCAAACAACTTATTCGGTAAAGCCGTGTCAAAAACAGGCACGTCTTTTAGAGTAAGTATACATAAATCCGACGCCTGGATGAAAGCGCCTATTTCCGAACGGGGAACGGGCTCGTGAAATATTACGTTTTTAAGACCGCTATGTTTTACTTTTTCCATGAGGCGAGGTTTCTCCTGCCCCTCTCCGACAAGCAAAAAGACTATATCCCGCTCGTCTTTTAGTAATAATGCAGCATCTATAATTACATCAAGAGCGTTGGCAGGCCCGTGCGCCCCTGTATAAACGCAGATAAACTTATTTTCGAGGCTGAGGTTTTTCCTCACTTCTTCATATTCGCCGGGCAATTCCGCGCGCCTCGCGACGTTTAAATATATACCGTTGGGGATAAAGGCAATTTTTGACGGAGCAACACCTTTTTCCACGATCCTTTGCTTAATACCTTCAGTCAGGGCAACTATCTTACCGGAACCGTCATATAACCATTTTTCAAGTCTGTACAGCAATTTGGATACCGGGCCCGAACGCAAAGCGCCCATGTCATTTAGTGTGTCCGGCCACAAATCACGCACTTCAAAGATGAAAGGAATTCGAAAAATTTTGCTCACAAACAACCCGGCCAGCGCGCCAAAAATATGAGGGGATGAACCAACGATCAGCCGGGGCTTTTTTTGAAAAAAAGAAAGCAGTAAGATTAAAAACGGCCATACGAACATATTTAGCGACCGCCGCCAGTTGTTGGTTTTATACGGCGGCCCCCATAGCCAATTGAGTTGCAAACCATCTCTTTGTTCTTTGACCAGCAATTTTGCTGAAGTGCCCGGATGGTAGCGTTTCAACGGGTGTATGAAGGCTGACTGCCAAATACATATCTTCCAGCCCCTTTTGGCAAGCTCGGCGCCTAAATAATAATGCCGCGTGCTGGCGGGGTATTCAGGAGGCACGCTATACGGGTGGATAAACCATATTGTTTCGCGTTCGTTCTTATTTTTCATTAATCTCCCCGCGACAAACTTTCTGTTGATTGGAACTGAAGATATCCCGGTAAAAGTCTACAAGTTTACCGGACTCTGTTTCCCAATTCCCGGCAGTGCCGCTCCAGGTTCTGGCGTTGCCGCGGCAGGCTTGCAAGAAATCCTTGTCCCTTGCAAGGTTATTGATGGATCCGGCAATAGTTTCCGGGGAATCAGGGTTAAACAGCAACCCGAAACCAACTTCTTCGTTCAGGCGGCGTATTTCGGGCAAATCACTGGCCGCAACGGCCAGCCCGGCCATCATATATTCAAAAAGTTTATTCGGCATACTGTAATAATTATTTAAGCAGGTAGGCTTATAAGGTATGATACCAATATCCGCAAAAGCAGCATCCGCAATCAGCCTTTCCATCGGGACAGGCTCCAGGAAGATAACCCGGTTTTCCAAACTCAAACTAGAAACCTGCCGCCTTAAATACTCCTCGATTGGACCATAACCCCTAAAATAAAGATTAATGTTTTTATCCCAATAAACAACGCTTTTTATTAGCTCTTCAAGTCCTCTACCCTTCAAATACCCCCCATGATATAGCACTCTTATTTCTTCACGCTGGATCAGGGTGGAACCCGCAGCCTCCTCCATGGATGTCTTTTTCATAAAGTTCCGCAAGACCAGCGGGGCCGGGACAGCATACCTTTCAGCCAACTCCCCGGCA
>MVQK01000299.1 GCA_002067515.1 Pelotomaculum sp. PtaB.Bin013
TCTTTTGAAATTATTGAAATTGACTTTCTTCCTCCGCTAGAACCACGGAGGTTTCGATTTGACGCTCAGGGATTGACCAGTATTTCTTTAGCAACCGTTCCTTTTCATCCGGAGTAACCAACCGGAAACCATGTTTCTCGTAGAAACGGATTGCCCAAACGGCATCAGACCAGGTGCCGATTAGGATTGGGCGATTGGTTTGCTTGCGGAGAAAAGACAACAATTCCCCCCCGATACCCTGATTGCGACTGTCGGTGCGCACATAAGCATGCCTGATGAGGGTCACATCTTGTATATGTTGGATACCCATTACACCGACTAATCCGATATCCGCTTCATACCCCCAGAAAACAACGCCCTTATCCATTTCACGCATAAGTTCATTTTTTGACATATAAGGTTCTTTCCAACGGTCCGCAGGGATGACCCCTTTATATGCCTGTGCGGCATCATTAATGATGGAATATACCGTCTGGAAATCCTTGTCATGGCATGGGCGGATCATTCTTATCCTCCTCCAGCATTAAGGCATAATTGTAGCGTACCGTAACATAATCCGCGGATTTATGCATAAGTCGGAAACGTTAATTATGGCGTTAGCTTATAATAATTTAATTAAGTCCAATGGACGGTACAACAAATACTGTGCGCCGTTTGAAACCAATTCTTCCTTTGTCCGGTAACCCCATAAAGCCCCAACCGCATACATTCCGGCGCTATTGGCAGTCTGCATATCGAGATCTGAATCACCCACATAAATTAGGTTCTCCGGGGCAATACTTAATTGCCGGCTTATTAACAAGGCACCGAAGGGATTTGGTTTTCTGGGAATATCATTACTTGAGCCAATTATCGCTTCAAATTTCCAACTTGGCAATAGAGCTTTTACAACTTTCTTAGTTAATTCATCAGCCTTATTGGAAAATACCGTTAATATTATCTTGCGCGCGGTCAGTTCAGTGAGCATTTCGGCAATCCCGTCATAAGGCCGTGTCTTGTTAACGAAATTATAACGATATTTTTCCACCATAAAATTGTAACACTTATCAATCAATTCTTCCGTTCTAAAAGTTTCAGGTAGTGCTTCACTCACGAGGTTTTTTATCCCGTTACCGATAAATCGCTTATAACTCCGAAGATCATGAGATGGAAAACCGCATCCCTGGAGAACACTATTCATTGAATCCGCGATATCTTCAAGTGAATCAACGAGTGTTCCATCCAAATCAAAAATAACTCCTTCGAACTTCATCAAAGACTTCCTTTCACAATATAATCTAATTAACTCAGACACTAATACTCGCTTAATTCCCAAAATCCCAGTTAGTCTTTTTCTACACGTTCATAGTATCCGATGAGTTTTCCGTCGCTGTCGCGGACAGCGCGCATAAAGACCCTTTGTTTAGCGCTATTCATGTAAATGACTTTTTCGTCTTCTCCTTTTTGCAACATTTTAAATGTGTCTAATATTATCTCATTAGATCTTTCATTATGGCATTGAAAAATTGAGCTGCCAACGAGGTTCATGTAGCCCTTTTTGGCGTGCTTATCTTTAGCAGACTTGTTGACATATCGGATTATATGCCGAGTATCTACAAAGACGATAGGTTCGACGATACTATCCAGTAAAGCCACTAGCTCTTCTTTGTTCATTTTCCAGCTCCTCTCCTCTGATCACACCCGGACTCAATTCGCTTACAATGCCGCTTATCCTTCATATCTAAAAAATATTACCAATCGCGCACACCGCTGCTCCGGTGATAAATCTTTTAATTTAGTCCTCCAGCAATACGAATTCGTCTGGATTGTTTCGGATATACGTACTAATTCGCTTAATTGTTTCCGGAGCAATTTTTGGGTACAGTTTGTAGAGTCTATCTACTGTTGCGAAAAGCTCAGAATTATCGTCAAGGTCTATCACAGTATCTTTGCGCCTTTTTCCCCTTATTTCTTGATTTCTTGCTTTAACAACTCCTTCGATTTCCTTATATATCCGATACATGGCGTCATCCCCGAAATATTGTATCCCGCTCTTGATTTCCGGCCAGACTTTCAATTCTGAGATATAATAAGAGACAAACCAATAAAATTCAGCCGTCGAGTGTGCGTGTCCATATAGCACCCAGAACATTAGTAACGCACGTTGTCCTAAGGTCAGCTGTTCATAGACCTTGGACTTTACAGTAAAATCTTTCCCCGGATTTGTTGGATCGTCGGCTCGATACACGCCCATCCAAGCGCAACATGATCGAACGATTTAAATATCTGTCGTTCCATCGTCACTAACATTGTATACCGCCTTTTTCACTTAATGAGTATCTAGAAGTGCAAATCCCAGCTTATTGAAAATCCGTTCTTTTCATAAAATCTCTGAGCTTGTATATTGTCTGTTGAATCGTCTATATTTGTTGCATATTTTTAATCTTCCATAAGTAATGGTAAAAAGAAGTTATAAGGCTGTAACCGCTAATTAATTCGTCTAATAAATTACTTTTTAAGAAATTTTCATCAATCATCTTATTACAGACCAAATAAAGATTCTTTCTTTGATACCATTCAAGCAATTCTTCAGATTCAATATTACCTAAAGGCTTTTTATATTTATCTCCTTCTACAACAAAGGTTTGCTGCTTATATTTATATAGGAACGAAACCTCCCCCATAAATTCTTTGGGCTTAGTTCATTAAACTCCTAACGCTGTATGATCCTCACTTCCCCAATCAGCTAAGGCAAGAACAATCTTCCTTAACCTTTCACCCTTAGGTGTAAAAGTATATTCAACCCGCGGGGGAACCTCCGGGTATACCTTCTTGATAATTATTCCTTCCTTCTCAAGCTCCTGCAACCGTGATGAAAGAGTTTTGGGACTAATTCCTTTCAATGATTTCTGCAATTGACCAAATCTTTTGGTCCCGTTAGAAAGATCCCGCAAAATTAACAGAGTCCATTTACTACCAATAATAGAGAGTGTTTTTTCTATTGGGCAAGAATAATTTTCATTATTTGGTTCACATGATTTAATCACGTTACTTCCCTCCTCTATAGTAATTACAATATATGTAACTACTTCTCTTTTTGTAGAATTGTCATTATACTTAATTTTAACATGCGTTTAACAAATCTCAAACTTGAGGAGGAATAACTTATGAAGGTTTTAGCCATCAATGGAAGCCCAAGGAAAACATGGAATACAGCAACACTGTTGAATAAAGCGCTTGAAGGTGCCGCTTCACAAGGAGCAGAGACAGAACTAATTCATCTTTATGATCTCAACTTTAAAGGATGTTTGAGTTGTTTTGCCTGTAAGATAAAAGGTAGTAAAAGTTATGGCAAGTGTGCAGCAAATGATGATCTGTCACCAATTCTTAAAAAG
>MVQK01000300.1 GCA_002067515.1 Pelotomaculum sp. PtaB.Bin013
ACTTTCTGGTCATCGATTATGGAATAAATCTGCCTGCGGTGACCTTTGGGCATACAATGCGGCTCATGTCATCTTAAGCAGCCGGGCGGCGTTCCCGCCCAGGATTTTTTCCTTGGTCTCTTCTTTTAACGGGAGCGCCCTGACAGCGTCGATGTTGGACTTGATGCTGGCCACGGCAGGCCAGTCTGATCCAAATATCACCTTGTCAGCATTACGTTCTAATTCGGGAAAATAATCCAGAAGTTTCTGAGGAGGCAACCCTGTCACTTCCATATAAAGGTTCTTATGCAGGCGGGAAAGGAAGTAGGCCGTATTATACCATAGACCCCGCCCACAATGGGTCATCAGCAGGTTAAGGTCGGGAAAATCAATCGCCACATCATCAAAAAACAGCGGATCGCCATATTTTATCCTGGCTCCTTTAAAAACTGAAGAACCCGTGTGAAGCATCACCGGAATGCCAAGTTCCTCGGCCTTGGCGTAGATTGGGTAAACCAGCGGTTCATTGGGGTAAAAATAATTATAGGTCGGATAGAGTTTTAAACCCCGGAAACCCATTTCTTTTACCAGCCTCTCCACTTCCCTGCCGGGATCGTTTATCAGGTAAGGATTAACACAGGCAAACGGAATCAGGCGGTCCTGTCCCAGACAAAATTCATGCACGTACTCATTTGTGCAAATCCCGGTCGTAATCGGACTTAACTCCGCCAGAATAACCGCATAATCCACCACGTTGTCATCCAGATACCGGAGGAAGTCGGCCGGGTCTTTATATTTTTTTGTAAAATTAGTCCAGTCCTCGACATGTTGATTTTTTTTAATAAATTCCTCCGCGGACGGACAGTATTTCTCGTAATAAGCCGGGTGGATATGAAAATCAATAACAGGCACGGATAATTTCACAGCCCCCTTCAATCATTAACATCTGAAATCAAAGCATGATAATCTCCCCATGTATCCACGTCAAAAACAACTCCACTGTCCGTAACATTCACTTTTACAAGACTTTCCGGATGCTTGCGGATAATTTCCCGGGCGCCAACATCACCTGACAGGAAGGATATTTCCTTAAAAAAATCCCTGTCAAATAAAACCGGGTTCCCCCTTTTACCATTGAAATATGGAGCTACAATCCCCCCGGCAAGCCAATAATGGTCTATAAGTAAATTAATTGTTTGCGCATTCACCAGCGGTTGGTCTCCCAGCACAAATAGCGCGGCCCGCGTGGCGCTACTTAGCGCCGTTAGGCCGGCCTTCAGCGAGGTGCTCTGGCCGGCGGTAAATTCACGGTTGATTATTGTCCTAATTGAATATCCAGCCAGCACCTCCATCACTTGCTCAGCCCGATTGCCTAGAACAACAACAACCTCATCCACCTGCGACATCAGCAGGTTTTCTACCACATGAACGATCAGCGATCTCCCACGGTAGGCGAGTAGTTGTTTTGGCACACCCAATCGGGACGATACACCGGCAGCCAGCACTACACCCGATATCAAAATGTCAAAACCTCCTTAACCGGTTCAGCAGCCCGCGCCGCCCCGATAGCAACCCGTTTTGCCCCGCCCTCGCCAAGCAGACCGGCAATCTCACGGGCATTACTTAAATCGGCAGTCGATTCAACCTTATTAATATAAGGAACCCAGCGGCTCCTGGGAGGAATATCTTTGCGATACCCATGACTGTGGAGAAGCACCCTTGCAACTACCTGACCGGTCACCAGCATATCGATATTCATACCGGTAAGGCCGGCAATTTTCTCGGGGCGGTGGGTATGTTCCATATCCAGGGGCTTACCTAGACAGTCGATCCCTACTATCGGCACCACTAAAGTCGCTGAATCCGGAATAACCGGTTCCCCTTCCCGGGGAGCCTTAAAAGGCTTATGCGCCGCCCCGTCGGCCTCCACAACGATTAAATCAGCACCAGATCGGGGGAGCGCGGCAACAAGCTCCCGGCCGATTCCCAACAGTTTGTTTTCATGATTTAGCCCGGTTCCAACCACCAGAAGAGGGAATAACGCTAGTTTTTCTTTTACTTTAGTAAGGAGCCGCTCAGGGTTGGCTTCAATAACGAGTTCCTGTCCTTCTTCTTCCCGTGGGCAAAAAATCCGTGTCGTAGTAGTGAGAATAACCTTCCATCCCCGTTTTTTAGCTTCTACCCCGATGGCAAACATCGTTGTGGTCTTCCCGCCCGCTCCCACAAGGGCTATAATATCACCTTTTCTCAATGGAAAAGCGTCAATTAATTCCATAACGTTGCCTTCGAAAATAAAATCTATTAAGACCGGTCCAAAATGCTAACCCACTAGTATCTTGCCGATCTGATCAGTAGTCTGCAACGCTGCTGTAATTGCCGCACTGACCTTCTCCCTGGTAAAAGAGTTGCTGAAACCCACCATCCACAACGCCGTGTCAGGCCATCTCCCAGAATTGGGGAGCGGTATGCAAATAGCGTTAACTCCCCGGATGTACTCCTCAAAATCAGTCGCAAAGCCCAACTGGCGTACGTTCTGCAATTCATCCAGGTATTTCCCCGGATCTGTGATAGAGTTCTCGGTGAACTGGCGAATCGGCTTTTCTTCTAATAGCTTTTTCACTTCATGTTCACTCAGTCCTGCCAGGAAGACTTTGCCCGCCGCTCCGGCATATATAGGAATCCTCGTCCCTATCGGGGCGGAGATTTTTAGTTCTGCGGGGCTTTCGGCTTTTTCAATAATAGTTATTCTTTCTCCGTCAAAAGTACCCAGAAAAACAGTTTCTCTGAATCTCTTGCTGAGGTCTTCCATTAGCGGCCTGGCAACCGCCCTTAAATCCATTCCTCCCAGCGCCTGGTTGCCTAAATGAAACAGCTTGGAACCCAGCCTGAACCTTTTCGTTTCCTGTTCCTGGCAGAGTACGTCCAATTCGGTTAGCGCCCTGGTAATACCGTAAACAGTGCTTTTCGAAATATTCAGTTTGCGGGAAAGGTCGCTGATACCCAATAGCGACGGGGCATTGGCGACTTCGTCCAAAATAGAAAAAACTTTATATACAAGTGGAGCATTGTAACCGTTATTTTCCCCTGTCATGTTTTTCATCCCAATCACTGTTATACATATTTTTAATTTCTTTAATGACATATACTTACTAAAATTTTAATAGTAACTAAATTTTCTGTCAAATATTAAAGAATACAAAGTGTGTACATAACTAGCTTTTACAACAGCCATACAAGTATCTGCTAATAATAGCAATAATGCACCAGTTAACACTTCATGTCAAGAAAAAATTGGTTTGATAGATGAAGTGTCCAACATAATCAATATGGCAGGGGTTGCAGTTCAGCTCCTAAGCGTCTGCCTGAGATGTTTTGTAGGG
>MVQK01000301.1 GCA_002067515.1 Pelotomaculum sp. PtaB.Bin013
ACATTATAAAAATTAATCAAACACCCACCCCGCTTATTAACTGTAATGAAGACATAAAACAAGTTGGGGTTACATTCGACAAGTTTAGCGTAAAATCCTCCCACACTTACGATTATTTGCATAATCCCCCTTTGAAATCATTGGCACCGGTGAAATATCCCGACCGATAAAAAATCCCTTATATCGGCTTATGAACAAAAAAATTAGATATCATTATTTGTCTACATCTCTGGTACAAACAATAGATATCTAAAGGGGCTATGAAAAGTAAATTTTAAAGAATTTTTGTCCCGGCAATGGGCCCAAAATCATGATTTATATAACAATCCCGTACCACTTTGATAGTGATACGGGATGTCTTTTTGAATCATTATGAGATTTAGTATTTTGAACTTTTGACACAGCCTCAACATATAATACTTAACTTATCATTACCATTGCCTGGTAATGTATATTAGATCATCTAAAAAGGTGTCATAAAAGCTGATACGGGGGTGGCCATAAGAATCTAGAGCTATCGATGTACTCTCACTGGATGAATTTATTGATGTTACGGTTTCAATATGCCAGCCCGATGAGTTCTTGTAAGCATATTTTATTTCTAGACTATCACAACTATCGTAGCTAAGATGAGGACAACCATCGGAATCTAATACCAGTGAAGTGCTCCATCCCACCGTACCTGCGCTGTCCACAATTTCCACATGCCAGCCCGACCCGTCTTTGTACGCGTATTTTAAATCACCGTTGGTCATATCATAATAACCTATATGAGGATGGCTAGCCGCGTCAATAGCGATTGTTGAGTACCAACCAACACAATCATCCACACTTCCGTCTACAATCTCCGTGTGCCAACCGGAACCGTCCTTATAGGCGTATTTCAGGCAGCCGTTATCAACATCACGATAACAGATGTGAGGGTAGCCCGCAGTATCCAGGGCTAAAGAGACATACTCGCCAACGTTATATACGCTGCCGTCCACAGTCTCATTTTGCCAGGCAGTACCATTCCAGTACGCGTACTTGAGATCTCCGTGGGTTGCGTCATAATACCCTATACGGGGATAGCCCGCAGAATCCAGGGCTAAAGATGTGTATTTACCCACATCATAAACACTGCCGTCCACAGTCTCTTTTTGCCAGGCAGTGCCATTCCAGTGGGCATACTTCAAATCACCATTGGTCGCGTCATAATAGCTGATACAGGGATAATAGGAAGTATCCAGTGCTAACGATGTATACTCGCCAACGTTACATACACTGCCGTCCACCATCTCATTAAGCCAGGTTGTGCCATCCCAGCGCGCATATTTTAGATCGCCGTTGGTCGCGTCATAGTAGTCGTAATAACTGATGTGCGGATTATTTGCGGCGTCCAGCGACATAGAGTTATAGTTGCCCACGTCCCCCGCGCTGTCCACAGTTTCGACGCTCCAAGTATATGCTGCCACGTTAATTCTTGATAAAACAGTACCTGCGTCATTCTCGGTGATATAATCATCGGGCCTGAATGTCCCATCCGGATAGCCGTTTATTATTCCTTTATTAGCCAACTTCTCAATAAATGTCTTCGCCCAATGCATGGATATATCCGAAAAAGTAGGCGTAGCCGGTACGTATGAGGGAAAAGCGAAAATTTTACACAATAACGTGGCTAATTCCGCCCTGGTAACCCGGCCTTCAGGATGAAAACTGCCGTCCGGATAACCAATGAGCCAACCATTTTTCATTGAAACATATATATAACCTGCCGCCGAGTGGTTAAGCGGAACGTCGGTAAACAAGGTTTCTGTGGATGAGTCAGGCGTCAGCCCTATTTTTTCCACTAACAATTGCGCCGCCTTTGCCCTGGTCAGCAAGACAGGATTGCTTCCGCCACTACTAATAGGAGGAGTAGTCGCGGTGGGAGTATTTACACTACCTGTTACCTGGTTATAGGACTGCTTAACAGTTTCGACGATGTTGGCCGTTTGTTGCTGCTGACCAACCGTCACAAGTGACTGCTCCACCGGCATTTCGGGCGGCAAAACAACCGGGGCCGGGGGCGGCGGAATATTGTTCTGGATCTCTTGGGCGCGCTCATTAACGAATTTCTCCACCGCAGCCCAAGCTTGTACTTGATTTTGTGTCAGTGCTGCCGGAGGTGTCGGCGGCGCATTTTGAGATGTGATCACAGTGGATTGACCGGCGGTTACGCTAACAGTCTGACCTCCCGAGGTTACAACCGCGTGTCCGGTAATTAATGATGTGCTCTGCCCGCCGGCGCTCACTTGGTTCATCCAGAAGGTGCCCCGGATGGCGGCAACACCCCAAGGCATGTCCACAACCACCCGCTCACGTTCGGCGTACGGCTCGTTCCACCAGGGTATTTCTTCACTTCCTCCGCTAGCGCTCCCACCTTCCGCTATAAGTATACCGGACAGGCCCGGCGGCATTTCGGTTGAAGCCAGAACCAGGGTATGTTTTTCAACTTTGTCAAAAAAGGCGGTCTTTTTCTCTCCCGTGGTTTGGGCCGGGTTATCGTAACGGCTAGCCAGGGCACCAAAGATATTGCCCTGCTTCAGCTTTACTACCAGCTTGTCTACGGCCACGCCGGGTGAACCATCCTGGCGCATATAAGTGAAACCTTCGGCTTTAGTAATCTCTATTATTGTGTTGGCTTCAAGGAGCATGCCGCTACCGTCATCGAATGTGATTTCGGCCTTACCCTGATTATCGGTGGCAACCTTAGTCCCGGCGCTTATTTGTTCCTCTCCACCAACTTCATGGGAAACACCGTCTCCAGTGGTAAAGGTTACTTTTCCTTTCTTGACTGTCAGCTTACCAGTAAGAGCGGCGGTGCGAAGATCTGGGCCTATAGTGATCATAGCGCTCAAGCTCCGAGCTAAATCGCCTCGGCGAAAAGCGAGATCAGGTTGAAAAAGTTTGTCGGAAGGCAGCTCCACCAGGCCGGCCTCGATCGCGGTCGCTACCTGCCGGTAGGCCCAGTGACCGGTGGCAACATCTCCGATTTCCACCTTTTTGTCAGAAAGTGCTCCTCCGGAAAGCCTGAACAGGAGGGCTATTGCCTCTGCCCGGGTGATTACGCCGTCCGGGTTAAAGGTTCCGTCCGGGTATCCCGTAAACAGACCCGCTTTAGTCGCAGCCTCGATCACCCCGAAGGCCCAGTGGTCTGCAGGCACGTCTTGGTAAGTTGGAGATATTTCCTTAACCTCGGAGAGATTCTTGGTTAAAACCATCACTTTAGCGGCCTGTGCGCGGGTAAGACTTTCGGTGGGGCGGAAGGTACCATCGGGAAACCCGCTGATGATACCTTTTTCAGCCAGGTAACGCACGTAGGGGTAAAGC
>MVQK01000302.1 GCA_002067515.1 Pelotomaculum sp. PtaB.Bin013
AATAGCGGAGTTGACCGAAGTCTTGAAGATCTGTCAAAGGGATGAAACAGTGCGTGCGCTGGTAATTGCCGGTGCCGGCAAGGCGTTTTGCGCCGGCGGCGACGTAAAATGGATGCTCTCCGCCCGTGATGAGAACTGGAAATCCGCTTTTGACAGTTTGGTTGACAATTTTAATAAGGTTATTCTATTGATTAGAGATATTGAAAAGCCGGTGATTGCCGCTGTGAACGGGTTTGCCAGCGGGGCCGGATTCAGCCTGGCGATGGCCTGCGATATCCGGATTATCAGTGATAAGGCTAAATTCAACCAGGCTTATGTCAACCTGGGGTTGACCCCTGATGGCGGTTCCACCTATTTCCTGACATTAATGCTGGGAGCCGCCCGGGTTATGGATCTAGTTTTTACCGGCAGGGTGATTGATGCGAAAGAGGCGCTGTCTTTGGGCCTGGCCAGTGAGTTGATCCCGGCTGAATCTTTTGCGGAAAGAGTGGAACAGTGGGCGAGACAATTCGCCGGTGGCCCTTCAATAGCGTTTAAACAGGCGAAAACGCTGATTAACGAAGCCCACAGGCGGACTCTGGAGGCGCAGCTTGACCTTGAGCGGGAGTCCATTGTCGGCGCGAGTTTAAGCAACGACTTTGAGGAAGGGCTGAAGGCTTTCTCGCAAAAAAGAAAGCCTGTCTTTAAGGGGAATTAATTTAACTTGAAAAGAATAAGCATAGCCGAAGGTGTTGAATTCCTGGAAGCGCCCCAGCAGGAATCATGGTTGATGAACAATGGTTTGTTGATTTCCGGTGAAGAAGTAATCATGATCGACGGCAGGTTTGGTGAAGAGGAAACTCTGGCGTTTATCCGGGAAAATAACGTAAGCCGCTATTTTATCTCTCATTTTCATATCGACCACGCCTCCGACGCCTGGCGGATCGCCGGCGAGACAGATTGCCGCCCGGCTTTGAACAGGACTGAATATCAATATCTTCAATCAAGTGAGAATATGTCGCGGGCAACGGGCTACGGCCAGGCGGGAGTGCACAAACTGGTTGAAGAGATTCTTATGCCGAGAATGGGTTTGCAGTATGTCCCCAGCATAGGTTCATATGAATTGGCGGAAATTGAGGCTATTTCAAAAGGACAGTTGCTTGCTGTTCCCGCTCCGGGACATTCGCCCGGCCATTATTGCCTTTACGCCCCCCAGAGCAATTCCCTTTATACCTGCGACCTGGGCCTGGACCGCTTTGGCCCCTGGTATGGCTTCCCACACTGCAACTTGAACGATTTCCTGACGTCAATTGAGAAAGCGCGCGAATTGAATGCCAAGCAGCTTTTTTCCAGCCACCGTCCGGTTATTCGTGAAGGAACGGGTGAGGCTATCGACAGGATTAAAACGATCATCGAAAAACGTCATGAGCAAGTATTAAACGCCTGGAAAAAAGGGAGAAAAACAGTAAAAGAAATCGCTCAGGAAGGGATCTTTTATCAGAGGACAGATACTCATGGAAAGCGAGCTGTTCCGGTAATGTGTTATTGGCAGGAGTCAATGGTAAGGTGCCACTTGGAGTACGCGGGACTACACGCCGAAGACAGTGAATAGAAAAAAACTTTGAATCTATTAGGTTTCTCGAAATATTTAACAAGGCGCCGGCGATTGATGGCCGGCTTCCTGTTGTTTTTTGACATCTTGTGGTAAACTCAATAGATGGGTATTATCTACAGGAGGATTGTATATGAGCAAGATACGAGTGAGATTCGCGCCCAGTCCCACCGGCAACTTGCATATCGGGGGAGCCAGGACCGCTCTCTTTAATTGGCTCTTTGCCCGGCATAACGGCGGCGTGCTGGTGCTGCGCATAGACGACACTGACACTGAACGCTCCACTGAAGCTTCGCGCCGGCAGATTCTATCCGCCCTCAAGTGGCTGGGGATCGACTGGGATGAAGGGCCGGAAGTGGGAGGTCCCTACGCGCCTTATTACCAGTCCCAACGCTTCGACCTTTACCAAAAATTCACCGCGCAGTTGATGGCCGAGGGGAAGGCTTACTACTGCTACTGCACGCCGGAAGAACTTGATTTGCGGAGAAAAGAGGCGGTGGCGGCGGGGAAAGCTCCGCGTTACGACGGACGCTGCCGCTGTTTGACCCCTGATGAGCGGAGCCGGTTGGAAGCCGAGGGGCGTAAACCCGTAGTTAGATTGCAAATTCCCGACAGCGGCGAGACAGTGGTTCACGACTACTTCAGGGGAGATGTCTCCTTTGTTAACGAGTTTCTCGATGACTTTATCATCATGAAGTCAAACGGCGTGCCCACTTACAACTTTGCCACAGTTGTGGATGACTTGGAGATGAAGATTACTCATATCCTGCGGGCTGAGGAGCATCTCTCCAATACCCCGCGGCAGGTCCTGGTCTACCAGGCTTTGGACAAGCCCACACCGGTCTTTGCTCATGTCCCCATGATTCTGGCTCCGGACAGGAGCAAGTTATCAAAGCGTCATGGCGCTACATCGGTGGAAGAGTTCAGGGATCAGGGCTATCTGCCCGAGGCCCTTGTCAACTACCTGGCCCTGCTCGGCTGGTCGCCCGGCAATGATGAGGAGATTCTGTCGTTGGAGGAGATGGTGCGGCAGTTCTCACTGGAACATGTGGGGAAGAACGCGGCTATCTATGATTTGAAAAAACTAACCTGGCTCAACGGCCATTACCTGAACGAAGCCGATCTGGGTCAGGTGACCGACCGTGTAATTCCTATACTTAAAGAGCAGAAGCTGATTCTGGAGGAGTTCTCCCATGACTTCTATCTGTATGTTAAAAATGTGGTAGGTACCGTGCGCACCAGGGTTAAAACCATCAACGAGGTCGTGGATGCCTCTACCTATTTCTTTGATGATGATTACACCTATGATGAGAAGGGAGTCAAGAAATATTTCAGCAAACCAGGTGTGGCGGAGGTGTTGTACAAAGCCCGTGAGGTCCTGGAGCAATTGGAACCCTTTAACCTGGAGACGACTGAGAATGCCTACCGGAAATTAACAGAGGAACTGGAGATTAAAACAGGAGATCTCTTTCACCCAACCAGGCTGGCCCTCTCTGGGCGGACTATGACACCCGGTCTTTTTGATATTATTGTTACTATGGGGAAAGGGAAAACACTACAGCGGCTGGACAGGGCGATCGCCTATATTGAGCGGCTGGGGGCTGATGTTGTATAGTTTTTGCTTGCATTACAACTTAGCCTATTATATAATAATTAAGTGCGCTTGATAGGTAACAACAATAATGTTGCGGGATGGTGTAGTGGTAGCACAGGTGACTCTGGATCATCTAGCCTAGGTTCGAGCCCTGGTCCCGCAG
>MVQK01000303.1 GCA_002067515.1 Pelotomaculum sp. PtaB.Bin013
ATATGATTACCGAAATTCATGTTAAGAACTACCGGAGCCTGGGTGATGTCACCCTTAACCTGGGTAATCTTACTGTGTTGGTTGGTCCAAACGGGTCCGGCAAAAGTAATCTTATCGATGCAATAAGGTTTGTGTCGGAAGCTTTACAACTCGGCCTTGATTCGGCAATCAAGAAGCGGCACGGTATTGCCATGCTTCGTAGGTGGTCTCCGAAAAAAAATCCTCATGATGTATTAATGGAGTTCAATCTTAAAGGAAATAAAACAGATAATCCTTTTAGTGCGAAATACGGTTTTACACTGAAAAGTGAAAGAGACGGTCGGATTAGTGTAAAAAAAGAGTACTGCACTGTTAACTGGAGGAAAAAAAATGCTGAATACCTGTATGAGAAAGGTGTTCCAGTCAAACCGGTGAGTACAGGTTTAACCCCGCCCGTGAATGAAGATTCTTTTGTCCTTAGTGCCATCGGTGGGACAGAGCCGTTTTCTTATGTGCGTTCCGCTCTTGTGAATACCGGATTCTGTTCAATTTTTCCCGATACCATCCGTTACCCTCAGAATCCGGGTGGAATCGAAATATCACTGGAAGAGCGTGGTTCCAACCTGGCTGCTATATTAAAAAACATGAAAAAACAGGGCAGCAAGTGGCTGCCGGATATCAAATCGGCTTTAAGTAAGGTTGTTCCCGATATTAAGGATTTCCAGGTTCAACAAATTGGGGGATATTTGGTCATCAAATTCCTGCATACCGGTCTTAATGAAGATCACTGGTTTGACGTTTCGCAGGAATCGGACGGCACCCTCAGAGTACTTGGTTTGTTAACGGCTATCTACCACGATCCTTCCATGTCTTTACTTGCTGTGGAGGAACCGGAGCTGACCATTCACCCCGGCGCTCTGGCAGTGCTTTCGGATATATTATTGGAAGCCGGCACGCGCACCCAATTGTTATTAACCACTCACAGCCCGGACTTGATCAGCCGGCTGCCTGTCGATTCGTTGAGAGCCGTTGAAAAATTAGACGGTGTTACTTTAATTAATGAGATAGACGAAACGCAGCGCCGGGTTATCGAGCAGCGGCTCTTTTCCGCAGGTGATTTGCTGAGGCTGGAGGGGTTGAACAGGCGGGCGGACGAGGGGGTGCGGTAGGATGGGTGCTATTGTCCCCGTTGTCGAGGGCGACGGCGAGGTGGATGCTGTCCCCAAGATGCTGGGAGATCGGCCGGGTTTAACCCCTGGGCTTACTTTCGATGATGACCGGATTGAATCGTTAGTTGGAGTGAAGGGCTGGCTAAGCCGTAATTTCCAAAGTGGCAGGATTTACAAGGAGACTCTGGACCAACTGCCTATGACAAGGATGATTGACCTGGACATTGCTTTGCCAAGATCCAGATCGTTAAGAAGATTGGAGCACGCGGTTGTGGAATTGATCGAACACAGAAATGCCGCCTCATTTATTTCACCCTTATGAAATCGAATTGTAATAAAATTATAGTGTATTGATAAAGTAGGTGACTTGCTTGGATGTAATAGACAAGCTAGTTGATCGCTTCCGCACCGGTGATTCGGAGCGGAAGCTGGTCTTTTGGTATGACACCAACCCGGAGCGGGAGCTGGAACCGGTCCGTGAGGCCTTAAGCGCGCTTGGCGTGGACGTTTGGGAGTTAACCGAAGACAATCAGTTTACTACGAAGTACCAGCTGGAGGTAGTTGCCCCCAGCCAATCTTACCTGGTCTACGCGCGCTTTCCGGAGCCGGAGCGGAGAAAAAACTGGCTTTTGGATATCCTGCTCTATTCGGAGAAGTTTGAGGCCGACGACATTGCCGTGCTGATGAGCCGCTTCCATGTGGAGCACCTGGCGGTGCGGGATTTTTTCCAAAAACACCGCCGCTTTTTTAACAGCAATGACCGTGCCAAGAGGCTGGAGAGCATTTTACCACCGGAGCCCACCCGGGAGCAATTGACTCTGGGCATGCTGGCAGTATTGGCGGGCACGCTCTCACCCCAACCCGGCCGGATCATGCGCCAGGTGTTGGTAAAGGGTTTAGACGATGAACATAATAAAGTTTACCAGGATATAGCCAAATTTTTTAATCTTGATGACTTCTGGAGATTTGTGGCCGATAATTTCGGTTATGAGGCCGAAGAGCCGTCGCTGAAAGAATTATTTAATACCCTTGTGTATAACCATTTTGCCCTGGCGGTGGACTTTGAACTGCCGCAAGCGCTGGCTGGTTACAAATCCCGGCTTGCCAACAGCTGCCGCATTTTTATCGACGACTGGCTGAGCAGTTCAGGCCAGGCGGCAGATGTGCTGGCATCCTACTTGAAAGAGCTGCAGACAGAGTGGGGCATTGCCGGTATCCTGGGTAATCAGCCTGTAGAAGCCTATCAGCGCTGTGACACTTTCCCGGTGGCTGAAGAATTAATTATTCGCAAGCTGGCGGAAGAGCTCGAACATGAAACAGTCAATCAAGAATTATGGAATGAGATATTAAGCGAGAGGCGCTCGAAGCACTGGTACAACCGGTATGAGCCTTTGTACCGGCCTCTGGAGGCCGCCCTTCGCCTGGTTAAAACCAGGTTGAGGTTTGAAGGGATGCGGGCGCCGGCGGACGGCCGGGAATGGGTGGAGATGTACAGCAGTGAATTATACCAGGCCGACCAGCTGGCGCGGCACTTTTTCTGCGGCTACCAGGATGCCCACGCGCCCGAAGTGTTGCAGGGACTGGCCATGCGCATCGAGTACTGGTATAATCATGTTTTTCTGGCGAAGATTGCCCTTTGGACAGACCGTCTGCTGGATGAATTTTTGCTCAAAAAATGGCCGGTCGGGGGTGTGCCCAGACAGTGGCGTTTTTATCAGGAGCAGATTGAGCCACTGCTCAGGCGTCCATCAGAGCGTGTATTTGTGATCATCTCTGATGCCCTGCGCTACGAGGCCGGAGCAGAACTGGCTGCGCGGTTAAAAGAGAAACCGAATGTTGAAATTGAATTGAAGCCCATGCAGGCGGCTTTACCCGGCTACACCGCCCTGGGCATGGCCGGCCTGCTGCCCGGCGAGAAGCTCTCCTTCCGGGAAAACGGCAACGTTGACTTGGACGGGCAGCCGACTGTAAGCTTAGCTAACCGGGAAGCGGTTTTGCAAAAGCGTCACCCGGCTTCCCGGGCCAAGAAATTGAAAGAGTTTATGGCTATGCAGACCAAGGACGCCGCCGCCTGGCTGAAAAACCGGCGGGTAGTCTATTTTTACCACGATATCATTGACTCCACCGGCGACAGTCAGAAATCCGAACTATACACTTTTCGTGCCGTGGCTGATACGTTGCGCGAGCTGGAGGGAAGTA
>MVQK01000304.1 GCA_002067515.1 Pelotomaculum sp. PtaB.Bin013
CTGAATTATTCTACATTAAAAAAGGTTTATCCTTCTAAAAAGGACAAAATAATACCAATTATTTTAAATTTTTTTGCACAAAATTCTATATATAACCAATAAATACCAAATTAATTTTAAATTCGATAATCCAACTAATAAAGACCTATATTTTTAGGCCTCTTTTTTCTTGATATCTGTTTAAAGTTTATTGCTACGTGTCCGTAACCCCGAAAAATTTCTTTTTACTATTGTCATATTTTAGATAAATTTACCTAATTTTATCCTCCGTCTATATTATAGCAAATAGGACCATAGCACTATTTTTCTTGGGACCGTAAAATATTTTAATGAACTAATAAAGTAACCTAAAGTGTCGATAAAGTATGTGGGATTGACTCAAAACCAACCGATTAAGCCAGGACGCTTAAGTTATGTATGTAGTAATATCCATTATCGGTAAAGTAGCAAGTGATTAGAGGAAATTGTCATTTTGTGTTGAATATGTTACACACTAAAACTAAACAATAAGAGGTAGGTAAATGAGCATCATACAAGGAAAAACCGTTCTCATTACCGGCGGTACCGGCTCTTTTGGCAAAAAGTTTGTCGAGATTGTACTACGTGAGCACCATCCCCAAAAAATTATAGTATTCAGCCGGGACGAACTAAAGCAATTCGAAATGGCCCACCAGTTCGACCACACCGACCTACGCTTTTTCATCGGTGACGTACGGGACAGGGATCGTCTATACCGCGCCTTTGACGGTGTGGACATAGTAGTTCACGCCGCCGCTTTAAAACAAATTCCCGTTGCTGAGTACAACCCCTTCGAGGCTATTAAAACAAATGTTTTAGGCGCCCAAAATATTATCGACGCGGCCATCGATTGCGGTGTATGGCGGGTAATCGCTCTCAGCACCGACAAAGCGGCTAATCCGGTTAATCTTTACGGAGCAACCAAACTTTGTTCCGACAAGCTTTTCGTTTCAGGCAACTCATATGCGGCGGGCAAAAATACAAAATTCGCCGTTGTGCGCTATGGCAACGTGGTAGGCAGCCGGGGAAGCGTTATCCCCTTCTTCAAGTCCATTCGCCACACCGGACGGTTGCCCATTACCGACCCGCGCATGACCCGTTTCTGGATTACCCTGGACCAGGGCGTGAATTTCGTGATCGATTCGCTTGGCCGGATGCATGGCGGCGAGATTTTCGTGCCGAAATTGCCCAGTATGCGCATAACCGACCTGGCCGAGGCTATAGCACACGATTGCCGGCTAGAGTTTACCGGCATCCGGCCGGGCGAAAAGATTCACGAGGTGATGATCACCGAGGACGATGCCAGGCACACTCTGGAGTTTAGTGACCACTTCATCATCATGCCGGAGTTCCCCTGGTGGAGTAGGGATAAAGTTAAAGGCGGCCTCCCCCTTGAAGAAGGCTTCTTTTACTCCAGCGGCACCAACGACCGATGGCTTTCACAGGAAGAATTGCGTCAAATAGCAGGAGAATAAAATTACTTGCGGGGGACCACATCAATGACCGATTCTTTTATACCTTACGCTAAACAACAAATAGACGAAGAAGACATAGACGCGGTAGTTGCAGCCCTACGCTCCGACTGGCTGACCACCGGCCCGCAAGTTGCCCGTTTTGAACAGGAACTCGCCAACACCACCAGCACAAAACATGCGGTTGTGTTTTCCTCGGGCACAGCCGCCTTGCACGCCGCATACTTTACGGCCGGTGTTCGGTATAGCGACGAGGTTATCACTACACCTCTAACTTTTGCCGCGACCGCAAATGCCGCCCTTTACCTGGGAGCGAAACCAGTCTTTGTAGATATCGAGTCCGGTTTTTTTAACATTAACCCAGCATTGATCGAAAAATCGATCACCAACCGAACCAAAGTTATCGCACCAGTGGATATGGCCGGACAGCCGGCGCCAATCAAGGAAATAATGGAAATCGGCCACCGTTACGGTATAACAGTTGTGGAGGACGCCGCCCATGCTCTGGGTGCCCGCTATAAAGGGAAGCCTGTGGGGACATGGGCTGACATGACCATTCTTTCTTTCCACCCAGTCAAGCACATCACATGCGGCGAGGGCGGAGCCGTGCTCACCAACGATCAGGAGTATTACGAAAGACTTCTGGCCTTCCGATCGCATGGTGTGGTGCGCGACCCGGCCCAGCTTATGGAAAACCATGGCCCTTGGCATTACGAGATGCACTACTTAGGCTACAACTATCGCCTTACCGACATCCAGTGCGCACTAGGTCTGAACCAATTGAAAAAGTTAGATAAATTTCTCGCCCGGCGCCGAGAGATTGCCTACCGCTACAATGAAGCATTTATCGGCTGTCCGCATCTGGCAACCCCCATGACGCCGTCCTGGGCTGACCCGGCTTGGCACCTTTACGTTCTTCGCCTCGCCGGCGACACACCGCCGCGCAGGCAACTAGTCGACAGGCTTAGCGCAAGAGGTATAGGCACTCAGGTACATTACCTCCCGGTCTACCGCCACCCATACTACCAGGGACTAGGATACAGAGCGGGCCTCTGCCCGAACGCCGAAGATTACTACCGGCGGGCGCTAACCATTCCCCTCTATCCGGCCATGAACGATGAAGATGTAAAAAGGGTAATTGATGCAGTTCTAGAGGAAGTCAACCTCTTATACTGCTGCTAATCTTAATTAACAGTCACAAAGTAAGCCATAATACTCAGGAAAAATTTAAACCGTACAGGGACTTTATGTGTGGATAAATATTTAGAAGGGGATATAAAGATGAAAGATATAAAAGTACTTTCCAAGGAGATATTTGAATCGGCCATGGATTACCTGCCGCGTCTATTAGACGGCTTGTCCAGAACATCCCAACATTTTAAAGAAAATGAAAACCTTGAAGGTTACCAGATCCTGCATAACGCAAACGAAGGTTTAATGTGGTTTAACCAGGTAGTGCTAGGCCTGCCTGTTATTTTACCGCAGGGGGAAAGCGCAATAGACATAGAAAAAAATTGGAACAATTATATTAATGCGCTTAATAATATGCTTTCTTCTATAGAGAGCAGGGACACAGATGCCATAAGCAAAGTTCTGGAAAATGATATAGTTCCTTACATCAAGCTGGTTTACGAAAAAATACGTTCTCTGAGACAAGGAACTGAATATACACAATAAACCAACTTAATATTTTTTAGTAGTATTCCATTTACACTAAAGCATGTTCACAACCTATATATAGCGCCAGTAAAACGGTAACAATACTATGAATTTAGGCAACTGGCAACACTAAAAATGGTAAATTGCCAAATTTACAACCTTCCAGTCGGTACGGCAAGACTCTCTCTTTTC
>MVQK01000305.1 GCA_002067515.1 Pelotomaculum sp. PtaB.Bin013
AATGCCTGCTCCAGATCCTCCAGTAAATCGTCGACAGACTCCAGGCCGACAGAAAGGCGGATCAGGTCTTCGGTCACCCCGGTGGCGAGCTGTTCTTCAGCAGTCAGCTGCTGGTGGGTGGTTGAAGCCGGATGAATCACTAAAGACTTGGCGTCTCCGATGTTAGCCAAAAGTGAGAATATCTCCAGCGCGTCAATGAAACTTCGAGCTTGCTCACTTCCTCCTTTTATACCGAAGGTTAACAGAGCGCCAAAACCGTTGCGGTAGTACCGCCGGGCTAAAGCGTGGGACGGGTGGCCGGGCAGGCCGGGATAATTCACCCAGGTTACCTTCGGATGCTGTTCCAGGAACTCCGCTACGCTCATAGCATTCCGGCAGTGACGCTCCATCCGCAACGGCAGCGTCTCCACTCCCTGGAGCAGTAAAAAGGCGTTAAAAGGACTCAGGCACGGACCCAGGTCGCGCAGCAGCTGCACCCGGGCCTTGGCGATAAACGCGGCAGGGCCGAATGCTTCACTGTAAACCACCCCATGATAAGTCGGGTCCGGCTCAGTGAACTGCGGGAAATTGCCGTTTGCCCATGCAAAATTTCCCCCGTCTACGATGATGCCCCCGATAGAAGTGCCATGTCCCCCCATAAACTTGGTGGCGGAGTGAACCACGATATCCGCTCCGTGTTCCAGCGGCCGGCAAAGATAAGGGGTCGGTACGGTGTTGTCCACGATAAACGGGACACCGGCCGCGTGGGCAATCTCGGCTACCGCGTGAAAGTCGATTACGTCCAGTTTTGGGTTGCCGCTTGACTCGGCGAAAATCGCCCTGGTCCTGGAGGTTACAGCCAGCCTGAAGTTCTCCGGATCGACAGGATCCACAAATTTGACGTCAATCCCCAGACGCCGCAACGTGGCGTTAAACAGGTTGTAAGTACCACCATAAAGACTGTTGGCGGATATTATTTCGTCACCCGCTCCGGCCAGGTTGACGATAGCCAGCAACTCCGCCGCCTGTCCCGAAGCGGTAGCCAGGGCCGCCAATCCGTTTTCCAGGGCGGCAACCCGCTGCTCCAGCACGTCAGTGGTGGGATTCATCATCCGGGTGTAAATATTCCCTGATTCCTGCAATGCAAACAAGCGCGCCGCGTGTTCTGTGTCATTAAACACATATGAGGTTGTTTGATAAATTGGCACGGCCCGCGCCCCGGTAGCCGGGTCTGCCTGCTGACCGGCGTGCACAGCCAGGGTTTCAAAACCCCTGCTCTTATTACTCATGATACGATCTCCTCTTTATCTTTATAATCTATAATAACTACTCAAGGGTCTAAAAGGGAGTTGGTTAATTGTCTTGAAATATTCTGAATTCTGAATTCTGACTACTGACTCCTGAATACCCGAATATTTATCTGAGGCTCCTACTGTTCCTCCTGGAACAACGGCGTGCTCAGGTATCTCTCCCCGGTATCAGGCAGGATGGCCACGATCAGCTTTCCTTTGTTTTCCTGCCGCCGCGCCACCTCCAGGGCTGCATAAGTTGCCGCCCCGGATGATATGCCGGCCAGGATCCCTTCCTCCCGGGCCAACCTGCGCCCGGTTTCAAAGGCATCCTGGTTGCTTACCTTGATAATTTCATCTACCAGTGAAAGTTCCAATACTCCTGGAATGAAGCCTGCTCCAAGTCCCTGGATTTTATGCGGCCCCGGTTTCCCCCCTGATAAAACAGGCGAATCGGCCGGTTCCACCGCCACTACTTTCAACCCGGGCTTCCGTGGCTTAAGCGCTTGCGCGATGCCGGTAATAGTGCCGCCGGTGCCCACACCGCCGACAACGATGTCTACCTTGCCGTTAGAATCTTTCCAGATCTCCTCAGCTGTGGTTAACCGGTGGATTTCCGGGTTGGCAGGGTTTTCAAACTGTTGTGGAATAAAGGAATTTGGGATCTCTCTCGCCAGTTCATACGCTTTCTGCACCGCACCGCTCATCCCCTGCAAACCAGGCGTAAGTACCAGTTCGGCGCCATAGGCCTTCAGCAAGCTCCGCCGCTCAACACTCATGGTATCAGGCATGGTCAGGATCAGCCGGTAGCCATGGACGGCCGCGACTAAAGCTAATCCGACTCCGGTATTACCGCTGGTGGGCTCGATAATCACTGAACCGGGTTTCAACAACCCTTGTTCCTCCGCCCGGCGAATCATATTAAAGCCGATGCGGTCCTTGACACTGCCGCCCGGATTAAAAAACTCCAGTTTTACAACCAGGTCGGTGTTTGTGCCTTTCGATACGCGCTGGAGACGCAACAATGGAGTATTTCCAATTAGTTCTGTCAGGCTATTAGCTATCCCGGACATCATTTTTCCCCCTTTTCGGCATATGAATAAATTCGGTACTTTAGCAGTTTGGTTACTAATTTAATAAAATACTTAATCCAATATAATTACTATACTTTAACAAATTTTATTTCATCAATAAGAGATTGTCAATAATTATATCGTAAATTCCATTGTGATTTTTCTCCATTTAAATTGCATTAATCCAATGATTAAGCTAAGATAACAATTAGTATTACGCTTTGTTGCGGGAGGAAAAATCTTGAAATTAGTTAATAAGATTGATTCTATAAATTCTTTAATCTCCAGTTTTGGCAGTGTATTGGTAGCTTTATCCGGCGGCGTGGACAGTTCCGTATTACTTAAGCTGGCGGTAGATTGTTTAGGTCCTTCCCGTGTATTAGCCGCGACAACACATTCCGAAACATCAACTTTGGAAGAAATTGAACTTGCAGCGCGGATAGCTGGGATATGCGGGATTTCTCATGAAATAATCCCTATTTCCGACCTGTCAATTCCTGAATTCGCGGCCAATCCGGCCAACCGGTGTTACTATTGCCAGAGCAGCCGCTTCCGGATGCTCCGGCAAACAGCGGACGCCAAAGGCTTCAAAGAAGTATTGGACGGCTCCAATCAGTCCGACCAGGGTGACTACCGGCCAGGACAGAAAGCGCTCATCGAACTGGGTATACGCAGTCCTTTAAAGGAATGCGGTTTCACCAAAGATGAGATCCGTCAATTAGCAAAGTCCTTCGCACTGCCAAACTGGAACCGGCCCGCCAACGCCTGCCTGTCCTCGCGCTTTCCCTACGGGACGCCGATCACGGCGGAAGATCTGGGCCGGGTGGCCGCCGGCGAAAAGCTGTTGCATTCCCTCGGGCTGACTCAATGCCGGCTCCGCCATCACGGCCGGATTGCCCGGATTGAGGCGCCGCCTGAAGAATTTTCTATCTTGCTGGATCCCGGCCAACGCGGGCGGCTTGTAGCAGGCATCAAGGATCTGGG
>MVQK01000306.1 GCA_002067515.1 Pelotomaculum sp. PtaB.Bin013
TGTTGTATGCGCCGGATATGATCTCGCCCTCGGACGTCATCACCCGCGGCGGCGTCAGCTTCTCATAGACCTCGTACTCCCCTTTTCTCCTGGTGATAATTCTATAATCCAACCGGTTTGTGCGCACAACCTCCCGGAGTTCCTCGAAGGACAGGTAGTAGATGTCCTCCTTCTCCCGGATGACTCCCTTTTGCACGAGCCTAGCGGCCTCCTTCAGCAGGGCCTGCTTGTAGATCCAGAAACGCTGGATGAAGCCATACTTGGGATATTCCCGGTAGCCGATAAAGTTGCGCAAAACGCCGATCATCCTCTTTGTCTTCTTGGCCTTTTGCTTGCCGCCAGGCAATTGCTCCAGGCGGCTCAAGAGTTCCTGTTCCTTCTGCTCAGCTTCCAGCCGTCCCAGCTCAAACTTAACGCTGTTTGCATTGGGCGCAAAGTTCTTGATGTTGCTGAGGATCGCGGGAATGAGAGCGGTCGGCTGTTCGTTCCAACGCGTCCTGGTGATATCAATCTCACCGGGACAACGCATACCGTATTTTTCAAGGTACGCCCGTATGGAGTGGCTGACGGCATCGCCGCCTTCCAGTTTCGCCAGGTCCTTGAAGAAGGTCTCATCACTGGCATGCTGAAAATACTCAATCACCGCCGGGTATTGCCGGACGACGTCCGCTACGTCCAGCAGCGCCAGCCCCATTTCGGAGGTGACGTTGTTGGGTACCGATTGCGAAAGCGTGTCGGCGGCACTCTTTTCGCCCAGCCATTTTTCCATTTTCTTATTGATCCAACCCGAGACTAACACCGCGACGGCGATTGCTCCAAAGCCGCGTGGATCATACATGATTTCCTTTAATTGCTTACGGTCCTGGACAATAAAGGCAAACAGTTCGTCCCCGGATACGTTGGCGATCCTTTGCCGCAGGTCTCTGATCGACGCCTCGTTGCGGGCAATGAGATTTTGAACGACCGCCGGGTCTTTTTTACGGTAGATCCAGAAGGCCTGAACAAGCATTGCCCAGGACATTCCCTCGGTACGCATGCTGATGGATCTTTTTCCGCGCGGCAATGATGCCAAAAAATCCTTCCGTTGCATTAAACTCATGATCGCGTTCACTGTCAGCGGGTCGCTCTTGCCCATCGTACTGAGCACGATCTTGCGGCCAACGGATGAGGCCAGGTCGTGCGTTACCTCCCAAAACAACCTTCCACCGGCTTTGTGCATTGGAAAATCACCAGCTAACAACTGGAAGATGGCATCCCCAACGGTTTAATGGCATCCGTCATCATCTGCTGGTGGCCTAGCGATATGTAGACCCGCATTCGCCCATCGTTTTCCGGTACGGGGAATAAGGTAGTGATGGGGCGGCTCTGCACGATATAGAACGTATCACAAGATGAAAGGGGACACACCTCCTTTGGTAGACTGGCTTTAGGGTCGGAGGAATGTCTACTGCGGAAAGGGGACACACCTCCCTTTGGAGCTTGGCCCTGGCGGTCGGAGGAATGTCCCCAATTGAGGCACCATTCGATGTCCTGCGGGCGGCCAAAATACGCCTCGATCTTGCGGCCCATGCCTTCAAGCTGCAAAATCTGCTCGTCGGTCAGCGTCTGCATATTTTGCCGCCCGGGATCGATCTTCCGTTCCTCCGTGCCGCCTCCTTCTGACGCGTAGACGGCCAGTTTCTTGGTGGATATCTTCTTATCGACGATCCGTCCCTCCCGCACCTTATAAATGTCAGGGTTCACCAGGCCGGAGACC
The DNA here is from genome assembly GCA_002067515.1 of Pelotomaculum sp. PtaB.Bin013. Taxonomy (GTDB): domain Bacteria; phylum Bacillota; class Desulfotomaculia; order Desulfotomaculales; family Pelotomaculaceae; genus Pelotomaculum_D; species Pelotomaculum_D isophthalicicum. Next base: position 1,757 of record MVQK01000306.1, read on the forward strand.
AGGGCCTCGCCAAGCCCGAAGCCGGCATCAATGGACAGCACTTTCCTGTTGGAGGTGACGGGATCGGCCGTAAACATAATTCCCGCAGCCTGCGGGAAAACCATCCGCTGGAGTAACAATCCGTTTTTTTACGGCTGAGTTCTTGAATGAGGCTGCAGGTTACCGTTCTATTCCATAACGGATCATGTTTAGAAAATTGTTCATCTTGTCGAGAAAGTGTTGGGAATATGTTTCATCCACATCTTTTTCGTCCTTCACTTCCGATAAAAAAATGTTTTCGAAATGATCCAGTATGATCATAATCAGCTCAAACGCCTGCCAACGGTCCACACCTTCTTTGAGCGGGACTTTTTTAAACAACCGCTCCCACACCACGTTCTTGCCGGCAATCAACTCGCCGTACTTTTCTTCAATAGCCGCCTTCAGTTCATCCGGCGTCGCATAAAAGGCTTCCCTCGCCACCTTGTAAACGTCCGGATTCTTTTTAAGATAGTCCAGTTTGATGGGGCTGTATTTATCTATTGCTTCAAAAAAGTCCCGGTATTCCGACAGGACGTCAATGCCCAATTTCACCCTCGCTTTTTCGATGCACCGATCCAGAACACAGAGATATAGCTCTTTCTTGCTCTTAAAATGATGGAAAATGAGGGCCTTGGATACGCCGGCCGCCTCCGCCAGCATCACGGCCGAAGCGTTTTTATACCCGTGGCGGGCAAACACAGCCAGACAGGCGTCCAGAATTTTTTCTTTATCGTAAACTTGTAAAGGCAAGGGCCATTCCACCTCCCAGGCTTACTAACCGCATGGTCAGTATAAACATAGCACTTACTGACCAATTGGTCAATATATTTTATACTGTTTCTACGCGGCTCAATTTATGCAATAAAAGTACCGGTCGTGAAGCAATTCTCCATTGACCGGCATTTTCTTTCATTTTCCTCTTCCGCACAGGTATGGCGGATGGAGTGAAGGGTAACCAGAAGGCAGGTTTCACTTGCTTTGATAGTACCGATAAGATAGCCCCATGGAAGAAACGAAGTATTTGAGTGCAGGAATAAATAGTCGAACCTGTGAAATCCCCATAAAATGAAAGACCACCCCGTTATATACTTCGCAGTGCCACCCGTCTCCTTATTGCTTAAGAATAACAGGCCGCATTGAACAATCATGGCTGTCTGAAAAGAAACTGAAGGAATTGAGGTTAATAGGAAAGGAAATTGCAGTAAAGTCCCCGATACGTCCCAGAGTCCCGTTATTAAGGCGGCATAGACCCAGAAGCGCGGCATCCGGCGATCGTGAAAACCGTAATTGCCCCAAAGCAGGAATATTAGAGTGGCATAATAAATTAAAATCAGGTGTATACGAATAAGCGATATGTTGACACCGTTTAACAACACGATTAAAAGAGGTGTGAAACCAATTAGAGCAATTAACCAGCCAACTGTCCATATATACATGTACAGTTTTTTTCTTTGATAAGGGGTAATTTTGTTATACTTCTTAAATACCGTCAACGTCATCAATTACCGACCTATTTCCATTTCACTGTT
>MVQK01000307.1 GCA_002067515.1 Pelotomaculum sp. PtaB.Bin013
GCTTTAAAACCCGCTCCTTTCGGTTACTTTGACGCTTGTTATCACCTGGCGCCAATCGTTGCCTGGAGAGGCACCAAATGGGCGGTTGATTATTACAAGGAACTGAAAAAAGAGCTTGAAGAAAGGCTGGACAATAAAGTTTACGTTATCCCCGATGAGCGGTATAAGCTTTACTTTGACCATATCCCGGTGTGGCCGAGATTGCGCTGGTTCTCAAATCTGCTTTTGGAAAGGAAAGCGCTTGCCGTCGCTTCCCAATACACCCATGCCTGGGCTTGGCGGTTTGATTTGAACCGGCCTTTGGAAAGTCTTGTGAAAAATCATACCGAAGTGTTTATTAACAGGGGCTATGAGTACCGGCTCGAGCAAAAAATCAGTTTAATGAATGAGTTCAAGGTCGATGGATTTATCTTATTCTCAAACCGCAGTTGCAAGCCAAAAGCGCTTGGCTTGTATGACAAGTACAATATTATCAGTGAGCGCACCGGCCTGCCCGGGGTAATATTTGAAGCGGATATGTCAGATGAGCGTTATTTTAATGAAGAATACATCAAAAATCTTTTCGGGGAGTTTTTTGACCGGCTTGAGCGGGAATCAACATGACTTTATATTAGAGGCGAACATGAACTCGTTGATAGCCCCATGTCCGTTATTTACATAAAGGATTTGCGGAATCCCCAAAACCCGGGGACTTTTTTATTCTGTTTCAGTAGGCGCCAGGCAGGATTAATGCCTTTCCAGAAAGAAGTATAGAGGTGGGTGAAATCAAAGCGCACCGGCTACCATGTAGCAGCGCTGGAATCCTCCCCTGGCGTTAAAGGAATTGGTTCGTGCCGGCCGGCTTGGCCGCAAGACGGGAGCCGGGGTGGCACGAAGATTAAAAGCAGGAAGGAGGTGGCCAAAGCGAACAACGGAGATAGGTTTTTCATTGTTGCGTATGGTCTAACCCCTATCACTTCGCCGACTGGCAGGTTTTTTACCTAGTGTTTGAACAGGTATTATTCGACCCCCTTCAATATGGGGTATGGCTATACTCAAGAGTAAATAAGGTATCAATACTTGCTAGAGGTGGTGGTCTCTGATGAAAAAAATAATGTCTGGAAATGAGGCTCTCGCTTACGGCGCTTACCTGGCTGGGATAAAAGTTGGCGCCGGTTATCCCGGTACGCCCAGTACTGAGGTTTTGGAGAATTACTCCCGTTATCCCGGTGCTTACGCGGAATGGTCACCAAATGAAAAGGTGGCGATGGACGTGGGGATCGGGGCGGCTTTAGGTGGAAAACGCGCCATGGTAACCATGAAACATGTCGGCTTGAATGTGGCGGCCGATTCTCTGTTTACTGTTTCCTACACTGGAACGAATGGCGCCTTGATTATTATCAACTCCGACGATCCCAGCATGCATAGTTCACAAAATGAGCAAGACAACAGGCACTATGCCAGAGCTTCCAAGGTAGTTATGCTTGAGCCGGCGGATTCCGAGGAAGCAAAGCGTTTTGTCAAAGTGGCGGTTGAAATTAGCGAGACATTCGATACTCCGGTAATTTTGCGGACAACTACCAGGTTGTCGCATTCCAGGTGTATCGTCGCATTGGAAGATGAACCGGCTGATGTTGCAGCAGAGCCGGCTGCTTACGAGCGTAACGCGTCAAAGTATGTAATGGTGCCGATGAACGCCCGCCAACGCCGCTTGGTAGTGGAGGAAAGGCTTAAAAAGTTGGCGGAGTATGCCGAAACTACGCCAATCAATTTTATTGAGCCGGGCAGCGGCGATATTGGTGTTATTGCCGCGGGCGTAAGCTACCAGTATGCCAAAGAGGTTTTTCCCGAAGCAACCTTTCTAAAACTGGGAATGGTGTACCCCTTGCCTAAGCAGTTGATCCGCGATCTGGCGGGGCGGGTGAAGCAAGTTGTCGTGGTGGAAGAGCTGGACCCATTTATTGAAGAACATGTGCGGCTGCTTGGTATTCCGGTCAAAGGACGAGAAGTGTTTCCCGGCATAGCTGAATTCAGCCAGGGAAGAGTGAGAAAACATGCTGCGGCTGCGGGGCTTGTGCCCAAGGTGGCTGATCCCCCGGCAGTACAGACTCCGCAGTTGCCGGTTAGACCGCCGATGCTTTGCCCCGGTTGCGCCCACAGGCCGGTTTTTTACGCTTTGCAGCGCCTTCGGGTAGCGGTAATGGGCGATATCGGGTGCTACACGCTGGGTGCCGCGCCTCCGCTTGGTTCCATGCATTCATGTATATGTATGGGTGCCAGTATCGGCAACGTGCATGGAGTTGACAGGGCAAAAGTAAAGGACCGCACTGCGGCGGTGATCGGTGACTCAACCTTTTTCCACAGCGGTATAGCGCCGCTCATTAATCTGATCAGTAATGGCGGCAACAGTACGGTAATTGTCGTTGACAACCGGATCACGGCCATGACCGGCCACCAGCCGCACCCGGGCACCGGCTGGACGCTGATGGGCAAAGAAGTGCCGAATGTCAGCATCGATGCCCTGGCGCGCGCCGTTGGTTTTAAGAAAGTAGATGTGATCAATCCTTATGATTTCAAACTTGTTCTGGATACAATCCGGGATCATACAAGTTCGGATGAACCTTCGTTGATTGTTTCACAGTATCCATGCGTGCTTAATATCAGGGAAAAGAAACCGGCTCCGACAGTGGATCTGGATGCCTGCAACGAGTGCGGCACTTGCCTCCGCATCGGGTGTTCGCCGATGACCAAGGTGGACGGCGGGGTGGCGATAGATCCCGCTCTCTGCATCGGCTGCGGTTTCTGCGCCAGTGTATGTCCCCAGAGCGCCATTAAGGTTCCCAGTTGAGGAGGTAGTGAGGATGAAAAATAAATACGACTTCCTGTTTGCCGGAGTTGGCGGCCAGGGAACTATCCTGGCCAGCGATATACTCTCCGAAGTCGGTATGCGCAGCGGTTATGACGTTAAAAAGTCCGAAGTGCACGGTATGTCGCAGCGGGGCGGGGCAGTGGAGAGTCATGTCCGCTGGGGAGAGAAAGTTTATTCACCGCTTATTGAGGAAGGAAATACCGACTTCCTGCTTGCTTTCGAAATGCTTGAGGCTGCCAGATGGCCCCATTTTACCGCGGCAAACACAGTCGCCTTAATCAACCGCCACCAGATCTTTCCTCCGAGTGTTAACCTTGGACAGGCCAAGTACCCGGAGGAAAATGAGATAGAAAGTATTCTTGCCGGCGCCGGAGCAAAGGTTGTCTGGGTAGACGGAGCGGCAAAGGCGCTGGAATTGGGGAACGCCGCCCT
>MVQK01000308.1 GCA_002067515.1 Pelotomaculum sp. PtaB.Bin013
GGTTCTTGCAGCCTTCAATCGAACTTCTGGCCGGTATTCCATCCGTGGTTTACGGGTATATCGGTTTAAGCCTGTTGGTTCCTTTTATCCGGGACAATATTGGCGGCATGGGCTTTAGCATCCTGGCCGGTTTCCTGGTGCTGTCAATAATGATTCTGCCCACTATCGTCAGCGTGTTGACAGACAGCCTGAGATCCTTGCCCCGTGAATATAAAGAGGCGGCGCTGGCGCTGGGTTCCACCCGCTGGCAGTCCATCTGCCATGTCCTTATTCCGGCTGCCCGTAACGGTTTAATCACTGGTATTGTGCTGGGGCTGGCCAGGGCTTTCGGCGAAGCGCTCGCTGTACAGATGGTAATCGGCAATATGAGAAAAATGCCTACGTCAATTATAGATCCGGTGATTACTTTGACCGGCGCTATTACCATGGATATGGGCAATACGCCCATGGGTTCCTTGTGGAACAACGCGCTCTGGTCGATGGGTTTATTTACCTTGATGATGTCTTGTTTTTTTATCCTGGTTTTGCGTTTTATCGTGCGTAAAGGAGGAGTTGCCCGGTGAATTCACGCCGCATCGACCGGATTGCCACGGTAATATTTTGGGCCGGCGCCCTTGCTGTCATATTTTTCCTGGGCGCCATAATCGGTTACATCCTTTACCATGGGGGAAAGTATATTGACTGGGGTTTCCTAACAAAGCCTTCACAGGCAATCAGCGCCGGCGGAGGTATCGGGCCGCAGATTTTCAACACTTTTTATCTCCTGCTGCTGTCCATGTCCATTACAATTCCCGTAGGTCTACTGGCCGGGATATATCTGTCTGAGTACGCGGGTACCAACAAGTTTACCGAGGCAATCAGACTGTCCATTGAGACATTGAATTCCCTGCCTTCAATAGTAGTCGGGCTTTTCGGCCTCCTGGTTTTCGTCAATATGACCGGCTGGGGTTATTCGCTAATTTCGGGCGCGCTTGCCCTGACGGTGCTGAACCTTCCATTCATGATCAGGATCACCGAGGTGTCTATTCGCGGTGTGCCGGACGGCCTGCGCGAGGGAAGCTTGGCCCTGGGCGCCAACCACTGGCAGACAATCTGCAGGGTAGTGTTGCCGGCCGCTTTTCCAGGCTTAATCAGTGGTGTCGTGATCACCTGCGGCAGGGTATTTGAAGAGGCCGCGGCGTTGCTGTTTACCGCCGGCATGGCCAGCCCGGCAATGAATTTTAATCAGTGGAATATTTTCAGCGGATCCTCGCCTCTAAACCCGTTCCGCCCGGCGGAAACCCTGGCTGTTCATATATGGAAGATTAACGCCGAGGGGCTTATCCCCGACCTGCGCAGGGTAGCGGACGGCTCCGCGGCGGTGCTGATCCTGTTTGTGCTTGGCTTCAACCTGACGGCCCGCTGGCTTGGCAGGAGAATACACCGGAAGATGACTGCCACTTAAGGGTTAATTAGGAGGTGTGAGGATGATAACAACAGATATTATCAACAGAAAAACATTTCAGAAGTTTGGTAAATGGTGGTTTAATTTAAAGTTTCAAACCCAAATTATGATAATGTTCACCACCCTTGTTATTCTCGTTGTAATTTTGTTAGGGGGTACAACATATTTCACATTAAAAAGCAACATGGAAAGATTGATTACAGATAACTTAAATCTTTCGGTAAAAAACGTTGGGGATAAAATTGAACTTTTTACCTCAACAGTAGATAGCAGGGAACTAAGAAACAAAGCCGGTTATTTAATGACCCAGGAATTAGCATATTTCAGTAATAAGGGGATCGGGGCAGAATTGCGGTTGATCGATGGAGATGGCCGTAATGTAATTGAACTAGGCGAAAAAACAGGACAAAGCGACTTTATTCCCCAACCTGCCATTGAGGAAATAATTAAGAAAAAAAGTGGAACTTTATTTTTTGAAAATGGACGGAGTAAGTATAACGCTGCTTATGTCAATATACCAGGGAAAAATTGGATTTACGTTTCTTGTATTTCTGTGGATGATTATATGGCCCCGATAAATAAACTGAGAAACTTTACCCTGACAATCGGTCTGGTTGCTATTGCCGCTTCATTTTTGATTTGCTTTTTTGTGTCCAGAAGGATTGCCGTACCGTTGGCCGCCATGCTGCAGGTCGCGGGAAAAGCGGGAACAGGTGATTTGACTGTGCGCGCCCATGAGGAAGGGGTTGGTTTGGAGTATTCTGTTTTGGGGAAAAGTTTTAACAAAATGTTAAACGATCTGGCAATATTGATAAATGAATTCCAAACCCTGGTGGAAGATCTCCTGGCAAACAGTAAAAAGATAAATTTTGTCGCGGACAACCAGGTAGAATTAATCCAAGAGACAGGCTTGCTGGTTAATGATATGGCTTCTTCGGTTCAGGAAATATCCGCCAGGATTTTTGAGACGGAAGAAGCCGGCCGCGAGGTACGGATGGCGGTGGAAAGTGGACGTTCGGCTCTCAGAAGCATCTTGGAAAACATCAATGAGAATTTCACCCTAATGGAAGACCAATCGCGTTCTGTTGAGTTTCTGAGCGGACATCTGGACAAAGTCGGACAAGTATTGGATATAATCAAAGACATATCAGAAAGAACGCATCTTTTATCATTAAACGCTTCAATAGAGGCGGCGCGGGCAGGGGAATACGGTAGAGGTTTCTCCGTGGTGGCTGATGAAATAAGGAAACTCGCGGGAATTGCCGGACAATCGGTTAAAGAAATAAGCGAGTTGACAAATGCCGTCAAAGTTGAAAGCAAAGCTGTGTTGGAGAAGGTGGAAGCAGGCAGAAAGGGAGCAAAGGAAGGTCTCTTATTGACCGGTAACGCTGAAGGATATTTAAATAATATTTATCGCTCCATAGCAAATGCCGATGAACGCATAACGGAAATAAGCCGGAGTATGGAACAAATCTCCACGGGTACCGGACAGGTAGTTTTGACGATGAGGTCCGTAGCCGGGACGGCGGAAATGGAATCAGACGCAATTACGGACGCGCATAGTTCTTCAGCGAGGAAAGTGGCGGAACTGGCCAGAGAGTTGGCTGTAAAGGCCCAAAGTCTCCAGGGCCAGCTGCTTAAATTTAAAACCATATAACAGGAGTCAGGAGTCAGAATTCAGGAGTCAGAATAAAAGAATGGTTAAACATCTTGAAATATTCTGAATTCTGAATACCTAAATGATAATAGATATAACATTTTACAAAGAAATAACCAATAGTTAATAAGTAATTAGTTTGTATTTAATAATTATCTTTTATAATAAACTCGAGGG
>MVQK01000309.1 GCA_002067515.1 Pelotomaculum sp. PtaB.Bin013
AGAGATATAGATAAAGAAGGTATATAAAAATAGTGTAAGTGTATTAAGGGAGTGTTACGCATGTCTGTTAAAACAATTATCAGCGACTGCATGTTATGTGTCTGGGATTGCGGTATCAAAGCTCATCTTGAAGACGGGCGTCTGATCAAGGTAGAGGGTTTACCGGAACATCCCGTAAGCCGTGGCTACATTTGTCCGCGCGGGGAAGCCCTGCCTGATTACGTCTACTCATCTAACCGCTTGCGTACCCCGATGCTGCGTGAGAAAGGGTATTGGCAAAGGGTTAACTGGGATACAGCCCTGGATTATTGCGCGGAAAAATTAACCAGGGTTAAAGAGAAATACGACGCCAAATCGCTGGCAGTTTTTTGTGGGTCGGTAGGGGTGGAAAACATTGAGGTTGCTACCTTTGCCCGCCGTTTCAAAGGGGCTTTCGGCACACCAAATCTGTTGTCTGTGGAAAACATCTGCTACCGGGCCAGAATCTTAGCCCGGCAGCTGACTTTTGGCCGTTATCCCCTGGATGATCCAAAAGATTCCCGGTGTATCGTATTATGGGGTCACAATCCGGACGGTTCCAAAGGTATGTTAGGCGAACTGATCCGGGAGAAGTTAGCCAAAGAAGGGCTAAAACTTATTGTAATAAACCCAAAGCGGATCCCGCTGGCTGAGGAAACCTTTCATTTGCCAATCCGTCCGGGCACCGATATGGCGCTGGCCTTGGCCATGATCAATGTGATAATCAAAGAAGACCTTTATGATCATGATTTTGTTAAGGAGTATACAGTTGGTTTCGATGAACTGGTTAAACATGTTGAAAACTATACTCCTGAATGGGCTCAGGAAATTACGTGGCTACCGGCGTCTGATATCATAACAGCAGCCAGGATGTTTGCGCAGGTAAAACCAGGCTGCATTATTCAGGGGATAAACAGCCTTGACCAGCACCGTAACGGTCTGCAAAATTCGCGAATCTTATCCATCTTGCAAGCGATTACCGGCAATGTTTTTAAGCCGGGCAGTTGGGTAACGGTGCCTCGTATACCGCTGACCAATTTAAGCTTTAAGGATCAGGAAAAACCAATCGGAGCGGATGACTTCCCGGTATTTAGCTCGCTCTGGGGCCGGCAGGCGCCATTTGGCATCGCAACATTGTTTCCTGAGGCCGTTCTGGAGGGAAAACCCTATCCTGTTAGGGCCTGCATTGTTACGGCAGCAAATCCGGTAGTATCCTTCCCGGCAGCCGGTCTGTTTAAAAAGGCCTTTGCCGGCCTTGACTTTTTAGCTGTTATTGATCCGTTTTTTAGTGAAACGGCAGAGTTGGCCGACGTTGTCCTACCCGCCTGCACCTTCCTGGAGAAAGGCGGCCTGTCATATGTCTACGGGGTAGTATTTGGGGAGCCTTTCGCGATGCTCCATCATAAGGTTATCGAACCAATTAGTGACAGTTGGCCGGATTGGAAGATCTGGAGCGAATTGGCCAGACGCCTTGGTCTTGGAGAATACTTCCCCTGGCAGAGCGACGAAGAAGTGATGGACGCTTTTATTGAACCCGGGGATTTCAAGGATCAGCTAAAGGCCAGTCCTCTGGGAACGTATTACGGCGAAAAACAATATAACGTGCATGAAAAGAAAAAACTGGGCACGCCCAGCGGTATCATTGAACTTTACTCACAGACGTTAAAAGACTACGGCTACGATCCCATCCCGGTATACATGGAACCTTATCAAAGCCCGGTCAATACGCCGGAACTGTACCAAAAATATCCTCTTATCCTGATCAGCGGGGAGCGCAGGCAGGAATACACCCATACACAACAACGTCACGTGCCGGTCCTACGTAATAGCAACCGCGAACCGCTGGCCGAGATTCACCCGGCTACCGCCAGTCAGTATGGAGTGCTGGATTACAGTATGATCCGGGTTGAGACAAAAAGCGGCAGCATGAAGCTTCGCGCCTGTCTGACAGAAAAAATAGCGCCTGGCGTGGTTAGTGTTCCACACGGCTGGGCCGACGCCAATGTTAACTTATTGGTTGATATGGAAGCAATTGACCCGATAACTGCTTACCCTGATTTCAAGGCGGTGCTTTGCCGGATAGAATCCGTATAATATATAAGGATACCCCGGCATCATATCATTATCATCCAGGGATTTCCTAAGCGTCATTTTATGGCATTTAACATGTAGCATTTCTTTGCCACGTAATCTCACTGGATGAATTTATTGGTGAGAGGTTCATAATATTTGGATATTATGAGACTGGGTCTAGGGCGGGAAGTTCATAATCCTTAATAGATGGGTGCGGGAGTGGTATGTAAAGTTGGGAGAAAACTAATCTATGTTGATAGCGGGTTAACAATGTCTAATATTTTACGCACTAAAGTCTCAATAATTTTGATTTCCTGAATTAATATTATCGAGTAGTTTACCTTTTTGTTCCTGATGTTGAGTTTGATATATCCCTTTATTATTATAATACTATCAAATAACTCATAGCATATATTTAAGATTTCATCATTATCCACGACACTATCTCCAACCATATGAACGTATATTGCAAAAATTAAATTATATCCCCGGTATAACGTATTAAACTAAAATAGTAACTTTGTAATATATTCTTGCTTCAACACATATTATACAATTTCCTGCGGATTGCCTTGTAATAATTTCCAACATTATTCCGGATTATTCGACAGTTATCAACATTAACGAAACTTAAAGGAAAAGTAAAACGCTTAAAAAATATTTTATTTGTGAAATAATAAGTAATGTCAGGAAAATAAGTGTCTTTGTGGGGTGAAGTAATGGGGGATGTCGTATCAATCATTAGAAAAGAACTAGAACAGAATATTGATGAAAAAACAAAAAATAATTCTCAACGTTTTTTTAAAGAAGAGGTAAAAGTGTATGGGGTAAAAAGTTCAATTGTCGGGAAGATAGCGAAGAAACATTTTGATGAAATAAAACACAAAGATAAAGAAGAAATATTCTCTCTCTGTGAGCGGCTGCTTGAAACAGGCTATTGTGAAGACGCGTTCATAGCATTTGATTGGTCTTACCGGATACATAAGAATTATATGCCTGATGATATTGAAATGTTTGAAAGATGGATTGAAAAATACGTGGATAATTGGGCAAAATGTGATACCTTGTGTAACCATTCCATTGGTTCATTTATTGAGCAGTTCCCGCAATATATAAAAAATCTCAAAAGTTGGGCGAGAGCAGATAACAGGTGGCTCA
>MVQK01000310.1 GCA_002067515.1 Pelotomaculum sp. PtaB.Bin013
AACCTGTAAGCCTCCTTTTTTTCTACCCGCCTTGCCATGGCTAGTTCCCGCGCTGCTTCCATAGCGTCTATAATATAGTCCTTATTCATATTCACTTGTTCAGTAATAAATCCTAAAGATGACGCTAATTGACAAACTAACCCCCCACCTACAATCACCATGTCGGAACCTTTTAACTGTTCAAGAAGGTGTTCTAGATGGTTGTGATTATTAAAAATAATGGTTTTTAAATTGAAACCCATAACTTTCCTTATTTCATCTAATCCTTTAGGCAAGGCTCTGTAAGAGAACAGTGTCATATTGGGGCCATATTTTTGTGAGGCTCGAGCTAGCGGCAAAAAAATATCAAAATTATTTTCTGGAATCGAAATAACAGGTAAACTTGTGTGTTCCTTTATGAACACAGAGTTTCCCCGGGTAGTGACCAGGGTTTCGACTCCTTTTTCTTCAAATATTTTTAAGCCGTGCAATGATTTTTCCAAGGCACCTTCATTAATTAATAATTTAACGCCCGGCAGACTTATTTGACGGCATATAGATGTTAATTCAGCATGGGTAGATATTACCCCAATTAACACTGGACTTCCCATAAAGGCCTCCTAGTGAACAATTCATTTATCTTGAATTCGTGATAATTCTGAAATAATCACCTTCACTTGAAGTAATTATAACCTTTATAAAGAATAAAAGGAATCAATTTAATGGTCCCTAGGCTCAAATTATCCAATTTATGTTATATGGTTGTTATGATCATAATGCTTTGTGTTAGGGCTTTGAGTTGTATATGCGTCAACATTTACCGTACTACTCAAAGCCCTTCTCATATTCCCCCCATTCTTGTAACAGGCAAGCCGCCAGGCCGAAAGATCCACATACCCAAAGCAGCGGCTGCCGTTGCCAGTAAATAATGGCCTGTGGTGCTAAACCAGCAAACGGCTTGACTATTCCAATAATTAAGCTGATTAACACAAATGATAAAACTCCTAATATTCTAAATTTTTAAAGGAATTATACCCCTTCTCACATGATTATTACAGGGAGTAGTGCCTAACCGCCTCCACACCACCGTATGTGCTGTCCGGTATAGCAGTTCATCATGATGAACCTACTAGTGATTATCTCCACTTTAGTTAAATATTTTAAATAAACCAAAGTAGGACCCAACAGTCATGAAAATTAGTCCTGCCACAGAAATTCCAAATAAGGTTACGAATAGCTTATGCTCCTCTTTTTGGCTTGGATTAAATGTAGATCCATATGCTGCCATGATCAGAGCGCCTGCTGTTGACAATGGACTCATGCCTGCATTTTGGGAAGTATTAACTAATGCAGAAATCATTTCCGTTGCAGTAATATTTTGAGGGTTGCCTAGGGTAGCAAGAATATCCTTGACGGTGGGAATCATTGTGGGCATTACGACCCCCGATGTTGAACTAAAAAAAGTCATAATACCACTCGTTAGGGCTAAAATCGGCGTGGCCGTACTTTCATTCATTAAGGAACCTAAGAAAGCAGCCATCATTTTAATGCCCTGTAACTTAATAACCACGTCCATCAAGACGTTTACCCCGGCTACCATCACCAGTATTCCCCAAGGAATACCAGAGACAGCTTGCTTCTCGTCCGCAACCCTAAGGAAAGTCAACACCCCTGCAGTTAAAAAGGCCATCAGACCAATATTGAATTTACCAAAAATCACTAATACAACCATAACTGCGATACCTGCAAGGGTAATTATCTGATTTCTGTTGAACTTCGGCAGATCGTCCATTTTAAAAGGTGCGTCCGTATCAATTTTATACGCTTTGAAAAAGAAGTACATGACAATGCCAAACAAGGTATATGACAGCAGGGAGTTAAAGAAGAAAGGTATACCGATATCGGTAAACCCTGATTTGGCCGCCAGATTAATCGCAATAATCCCTGATGGAGCGATAGGGGAAAGACCCCCTGCTGCCGCACCTGATACTGCAATGGGCACCAGCTTAAGGGGATTTATCTTCATCTGGGCAGCCAGGGCCATACTGAACATGGCCATCAAAGCCATAACAGGTATAGATCCTGGTCCAATTGCCGCGAGAAAGATGCCCAAAATATAAAGTACTACCGGGATAAGCTTTGCCCGCTTCCCTGCCAGAGCCACAGCCTTTTTGGCAAAGAGCTCCAGGTCCCGTTGCAGTTAGCTATACTGAAAAGATAGGTAACGCCTAAAAGCATTACAAACAGCGACGTGTTGAAACCAGCAATAACATCATTGTCAGAAATACCGCCGATTCGGCCAATTATTAGGGCTAAACCAATGGCAATCAGGCCTGTATTCATTTTTTTGACAAAACCTAGGACAATTGCGAATAGTACGAAAAGTAGGGAAAGAACTCCTAAATTCATCATAAATACCTCCTATAAAAAGTATCAGAACCACCAGTCATTTGGACTACTACTTTGTAAAACCTATTACCTTTGGCCCGCCTTCCTTTTCTAACCGCTGGTCGTACCCCTGGCTTTTGTACCCACATGGCCGGTGATTACTAATTACGAAACTGAGTAAGGTGGTTCCCAAAGGTAACCAGCTCCTATACCTTGCTCGATTTCTTCTAGAGGGGAGGTGTGTTTTGAGTAAGCTTTTTGTGCTTAATATTCTAGTCCACTTGCTATCTTAATGCTGCTATCCCATCGACAAGTCAGTTTATTATCAATATTAAGCAAATCTAATATCCGGGAGACATGGTGGTCAACAATATCTTCCAAATTTGATGGGCTATTGTAATAGGCTGGCATGGGAGGAGCAATTATTATTCCCGCTCTAGTCAGCTTAAGCATGTTTTCCAGGTGAATCTCATTTAGCGGGGTTTCCCTCGGAACAAGGATTAGCCTCTTCTTCTCCTTCAGCATAACATCTGCTGAGCGGACAATAAGATTATCTGCGTGCCCGTGCGCTATTGCCGCTACGGTTTTCATACTACAAGGAGCAATAACCATGCTATCAACACCAAAGGAACCACTGGCTATTACAGCTCCTTGGTTCCGAAAATCATGACAGAATGTGGCCATTTTTTTAACTTGATTGGGAGTATAATTTGTTTCCAGCGCAATTGTTTTTTCGCCCCAGGAGCTAATTACCAGATGCACCTCTATGGTTTCCAAAGATGAAAGAACTTCCAATAAACGGACTCCATATGTCGCCCCAGTCGCACCGGATATGGCTATAACGATTTTTCTCATATGGAATGACGTCCTTTCTTATTTA
>MVQK01000311.1 GCA_002067515.1 Pelotomaculum sp. PtaB.Bin013
TTTAATTACAATTTTTATAATTTTCTTACATTTCACAATATATTTAATTGCTAAAATTAATAATTATTTTTAATGATAATTTTATTCAGTTTTAAATAGGCCTTAATAATCTTTCCAAAATAAATATTTGCGCCACATAGTTGCAATTTTCCATAATCTTTTTGATTTCTTCCGGTCCGGCATTGTCCACGTGTATACCTGCAACTACTACCACAGGTTTACCAAAAGCTAATGCTATTTTTTCCGCAATAGGTTTGGCTACTTCGTCATCTTTATGACCTAACAAAGGTATAACGCTTGTGTTGCAGCTAACTTTAGTATTGTCGGATATGCTGGGCCTGGTCAGGCTTATTGCAACTGCTCCTACATGCGGCTTATCGCCACCATAAAGATGTGCGACTAAACCGTCTCCGGTAATTGAAACCATCAAGTCAACCCTGTATTTCCCAAGACCCGCAGTATATAAAACTTGTTCCGCCAATTTATTCCCTCCCTAAAGGACTCATAAATTAAAAGCTGCTTAATATTAATTGCAATTTATATGCCAAGTCTATTCCCAACAAATTCAGCTTTTTGTTACGATCTCTATCCTTAGCTTGTAAAACTTAAAAGGGTTGGTCACCTTTAGAGAACCAACCCTGTATTTCATACTATATTAATATCCTTGCTGTCCTTATTTGGGTTAATCACATTTAAACTTTCGCAATTTATTATATAATGTTGTTAAAGAGATACCTAACGCTTGGGCAGCTTCTTTTTTGCCGGCCAAGGAAGGGCCGTACTTTGCGAGTGCACGGCTTATCATCGACCTTTCCAGTTCCTCTAACGAGACAATGGATTCAGGTTTTTGAGAAGGCAGTGGCGACAGGCAAATATCATCCGCCTCGATCCATTCCCCGTCACATAGAGTGCCGGCTTTTTCCAGAACATTTTCCAATTCACGAATATTTCCCGGCCAGCAGTGGTTTGCCAACTTGCCTAAAGCTTCATTTTCCAAACCTTTTATTACCCTACCAACCCGGCAGCTAATTTTAGGCAGCAAGTTCCGCGCTACCAAGGGAATATCGTCAATTCGTTCACGCAGCGGTGGAATCTCTATACTCACTACATTCAACCGGTAATATAAATCTATTCGAAACAAATCCTTTGTAATTAATTCCTCTAAGTTCCGGTTGGTCGCGGCGATCACACGCGTATTTACTTTTATTTCTTTAGTGCCCCCCAAGCGACGGAACTTTCCGCTCTGGAGCACCTGCAGCAGTTTGGCCTGCAGCCGCAAATCCATATCTCCAATCTCATCCAGAAAAATAGTCCCTTGATTAGCTAATTCGAAAGTCCCAATTTTTTGATGACCTGCTCCAGTAAATGAACCTTTTTCATAGCCGAAAAATTCACTTTCCAAGAGACTATCCGGAACGGCCGCGCAATTCACATTAACAAACGGCTGATACCGACGTGTGCTGTTATTATGAATGGCTTCAGCGAACAACTGCTTTCCCGTACCGCTTTCCCCTCGTAAAAGTACGGTGGAGTCTGTCCGTGAAACTCGCTTAGCTATAGTTACGGCTTCTTTAAAACATTGAGTTTGACCAGCTATTGTATTAAAATCATATATTGCCTGTCCAATTTGATTGGACCTATCTGAAGAGATCCGAATGTCTTCCCGGGCTTTAGCTAATTTATCTAACATGTTCATCGCTTCCGGGACTCCACGAAAGAATACAATTGCCCCAACAAACTGGTTGTCAATGTGGATCGGAAAGGCGTTGGAAAGGACTTCAGTTTGAGCTCCCGGTGGCAAATGTTTTTTGCCAAAAACCGGTTGACCAGTCAATATAACCTCTGTTAATGCTCCATACGGGTTCGTTTTTAATATATTTTGACCAATTCTTTTCTGTCCGTCATTTCTACAAATTAAAGTGTATGAATTATTGGCATAGACAATATTGCCTTCGCGATCAGCAAGAAGAATTCCCTCCGGGGAAGAGTCTAAAACTGCGCGCCCCAGTATACCGATACTTTCTACAAGGCTATTAAACAAGAATTTTCACTCCCTGAGTTAATTATTCTCACCATTGTAGTGGCCAGGGCGATATTATAGTCACATTATTGACATTATTTAAACTAATCCGATAATTTTGCAAATTGTCCAGCTTTATAACTCCGATAATGTAAATAGCCACGTAATTTGTTCCATTACTGGCTAACCAAAGTAACTACCGGCAGATGGTTTCATAAACAATCTCATTTAAGCCATTAACCCGGTTTTATTTAATCTTATACATTTAGATGATTAACTATAGTAGTTCGTCATATTACTATGATATGCCTTCTATTTCAAGAAAAAAGTTTTACATAAATTGCAACATAATTTGACAAATATGTTAGTATATATACCCGGCCGCTTGCTGTTTGACAAATGGCAGACATGTATTATAATGGTAATACTAAATCAAGGGTCAATATTATTTAAATATAGCCAAAGAAAGGTGGAGTTTTGGCGTGAACGAGACAATGAATACTATCTTGAATAGGCGAAGCATCAGGGCGTATCAACAGGAGCAAATCAAGAATGAGGAGTTGAACACGATTCTGGAAGCCGGCAGGTACGCTCCCAGCGGCGGGAACACCCAATCCTGGCACTTTTCGGTAATCCAGAAGGCAGAAACGCTACAATTGATCAATGAGGCATGCCGGTCTTTCGGGTTGCGCTCAGGCAACAAAGTATTCGAGGATATGGCCAAGGCGCAAAACTTCAGCGCCTTCTACCATGCACCCACGCTAATCATAGTTTCCAACGATGAAAAAGTCATCACGCCGCAGCTTGATTCCGCCCTGGCACTGGGTAATATGTTCCTGGCGGCAGAGTCGATCGGGATCGGCTCCTGCTGGATTCACGCCATCGGCATGGTTCTGAATTCGGAAGAGAGCGCCGGCTTGCGTAAAAGCCTGAAGATACCGGAAGGATACAGAGTGTATGGCGCCGGCGCGTTCGGTTACAAGGCTGAATCGCCTTCACCGGCACCGAGGAAAGAGGGCACGGTGACGGTTATCAAGTGACGTCCAGTTCCCAATGATTTCCGAGGGGTGTTATTTTGCTTTTACCCCGAACCAGGCAGCATACATGGCTGGAAATACTAACAGGGTAAGCACCGTTGCCCCGAACAAACCTCCCCCGATAGCGGTGGCCATCGGTCCCCAAAAGGCGCTGCTGGAAAGAGGGATCATTGCCA
>MVQK01000312.1 GCA_002067515.1 Pelotomaculum sp. PtaB.Bin013
TCCAGGGATTTCCCGGACGCTTTGCTGTAATTCAATTAGTAACCCAGTCCCCTCACAACCTCGTGATCAAGAATTCTTTTGCGCTCTTTCCAGTCCGGCATATGCACAGTCAAAAAGCCATAAAAATCCTGATCATGCTTGGGATGAAGAAAGTGCGCCAGCTCATGCAAAACAACATAATCAACACAAGGTGGCGGAGCTTTGTATAAATAATAATTAAGATTGATTTTTCCATGCCTTCTGGAGCAACTGCCCCAAATGGTTTTCATTCTTCTGACCTGAAGCGCCGGTTTATCGATGCCATGCTTGGCAATAATGGGATACAGTCTGTCGATAGCCGCTAAAAAATAGGCTTTGCTCTGTTTTCGCCACCAGCGCCCAAATTGCTTTTGTAAAGCTTTATTATCCCCGGTGGCGGGAGACTGAATATAAACATAGTCTCCCTCTTGTTTTATTTTATGTATATTTGCTTCACCGACCATGATTCTGATTTGCCTGCCCAGAATACGTGTGGTTGTGCCGCTGCGTATTTCTGTTTCAAGTTCATCCGCTGCCGTCGCTTTAAAATAATTCAAAGACTTTTCGATCCAGGCAGTTTTGCTTTTGAGGAAATCATTCAGATATTTGTCCGGCACGCCAAGCGGCGCCGATAACTTCACGACACCGTCAGGGAACACCTTCAGCCGGATTCTTTTTACGCTTTTACGTTCAATAAATACTTCAACATCGCCCAACGGTTTTGTAAAACATAGTTTTTTCACGCTCATAGCCTAATACCTTCTCACCGCCGTTGTCATAAGTCCTTCCAATATAAGGTCAATTTTCTCGACCGGCAGTTCTATTCCGTGTTCTTCGATAAAATCCCAGATAAGATCGTCAAGCACTTGCGTCATATCTTTTTGCACCGCCGTATTAAACCGCCAGTCAACTTTAGCCCGGTTGGCTATGGACTTTTTCACCTCAATAGCCAGATATCCCATCGCTTCATCTATTTCCGGCGAAATATCCTTTATTTCCGCGGCGATGATATTTTGAATCGATCCGTAAAAAGCTTTCGCGTCACTGTCATTGTCTATACAGGCCGGATAATGATGGCTGGTATAACCTTTCTTAAAATCATCCGCGATTTTCTCCATTTTAAAGAGATAAGAATCATCATTTCTCGACGCCCTGTATTCTTCAAGGGTTTCTTTCAACTGTTCGGAAAACTTCTTGTGCAGCAACGGGTCGTCATAACGGCAGGTTTCCAGTTCCCTGTCCATACGCGTGCGAATGGCGTCACCTTTGGCAGCTTTGCTGTCCAGTTTTTCAAGCTGCTCTTTCATCCCCACGGGATCGTGGATAGAAACCGGCTCGACAATTATTTGACTCGGTTCTGAAAGCACAAAGTTATTCAGCAGGCTGCGAATGCCGTCTTCATACCTGCTAAAATCCACTTTTTCATTGTAACGGAGCAAAATCGCCCCGCGCAGCTTTTGAAATTGAAGCAAATCCTGCTTGTATTTTTGCATTTGTTCATATCCGACGGCGCTATATAAAGCATAGCTCCCCACAGCCAAGTCCAATAACCGGGAAAATATTGAAAGACGCTCATAAAAAAGCTTTCTATAATTAACATCCTCCAATACGCTTTGCCAGCCCTCGGAACTGTTTCGATCAAAGTCCTTCCCCTCGAATACCGCCCACAATTCCTGATGGGACTTTTCCAATCTGAGCTTCTGATCACCGGCGCCAAGAATAACATTCTCTATATCGGCTTGATCATATCCGTCCATGCCCGATTTTTCGTCTGAATACATATCCATGGCAGTATTCAGCCTGCTAAAAATACCCCAGTAATCCACGATAAGCCCGAAATCTTTGCCGGGGCACACGCGATTGACCCGGGCGATGGCCTGCAGCAATGAATGTTCTTTCATGGGTTTGTCCACATAAAGCACGGCGGCGACCGGCGCGTCAAAGCCGGTCAGCAGCATGTCCTTGACGATCAACATATCCACATCTTCGCCGCCAATGAAGCTGTTTTGGACCCAGTCCTCATATTCCTCGTGGTTGCAGCCGTGGAGCGGCTCCACCTCTTCTTTGAAAAAGTCTTTTATTTTCTTCCTGTTTTCGCCGGTAAGCTCCTCACCTTCATTAATATTTTCCGGCGATATCACCACCGCTGTTTTCACCCCGCCAAGCTTCTTGATTGATTTATGCAGGTCAATGGCAGCCGGGCGTGACGAGGCCGCGACCATGGCCTTTAACCCCTTTGGCTTGGCGTAGCTGGTAAAGTGCTCGTGTATATCGAAAGCCACCATGTCGATCCGCTGGCGAGTCTGCGCCAGGGGTAAAAAGCGGCTCCACTTGCGCTTCATGTCTTCTTGCCGCTCAGGGTTTAACGGCGCAATGATGTATTTTAGGTAATCGTCTATCTTTTCACCGGCCACATCCTGGGGAATGATCCTGCCCTCATAGACGAGAGGAACAATGACACCGTCTTCCACCGCCCGGTTAATCGGGTAGCTGTCTATAAGCGGCCCGAATCTTTTATAGGTGTTGAACTTGTCTTTCTTGAGCAGGGGCGTGCCGGTAAATCCGATCTTGATCGCGTTGGGCAGCACGTCAATCATCAAGTTGTGCAGTTGGCCGTACTGGCTGCGGTGGCTCTCGTCCACCAGCAAGAAAATATTGCCGTCTTTAATCTTAATTCTGCTTTTGGCCGCCTTGTCAAATTTATGAACCAGAGTGGTAATGATAGTTACGCTTTTGTCATTTAGCAGATCTATCAGGCCTTTGCCTGTTTTAGCCCGGATGGGGTTAAGCTGAGTTTTGGCAAAATTATCTCTAAGCTGTTTGTCCAGATTGATCCGGTCATTGACCAGTACAAAACGGGGGTTTTTAAAGTCCGGATCAGCCAGGATTTTTTTAACCAGCATGACCATGGTCAAAGACTTGCCGCTGCCCTGCGTATGCCAGATCACACCGCTTTTGGTGTTCTTGTCGTCTTCACCTTTGATCCGTTTCATAGCCGCCTGGATGCCGAAAAACTGCTGGTAGCGGCCTATCTTCTTCACATTGTTATCATAAAGGGCAAAAAAACGAATTAATTCCAGCAGTCTCTCCCGGCAGAGCAAGGAAACAATGGTTCTATCCTGCTCGATAACCAATCCGTCCGGGCTGACGTTGCGGCATTTTTCCTGCTGCCACTGATAGTCTCTTTCCCGCCATACGCTAAAATACTCGG
>MVQK01000313.1 GCA_002067515.1 Pelotomaculum sp. PtaB.Bin013
AAGCCAGGAACGGATGGTGCTGGCGGTGGACCCGGAACATGCCGGGCGTCTTATGGAAATATGCCGGGGTTACAACGTCGAAGCCACCGTCCTTGGAGAATTTACCGGAGACAAGTGTTTCTCCGCCACCTACGAAGGCCAGGTAGTAATGAACCTGGAAATGGAATTTCTGCACAACGGGCTGCCCCAGCGGGTAATGAACGCCGCCTGGCGTCCAGCTTGCTTCGCAGAGCCGGAGGCTGTTCCGGCCGCAGACTGGGAAGACCTGTACTGCCGGGTAATGGGACACCTTAACGTCTGTTCCAAAGAACCGATTGTCAGACTATATGACCACGGCGTTCAGGGCACCAGCGCCCTGCCCCCGTTTTCCGGCATAAACGGGGACGGGCCGAACGACGCGGCCATCATGGCGCCCATTTTAGGAAAACCGTATGGGATGGTGATCTCCCACGGCCTGAACCCAGTGCTGAACATGATTGACCCTTACCATGGAAGCCTGTGGGCAGCCGCCGAGGCGGTATCCAACGCGATAGCCTCCGGGGTTAACCCGCGCGATCTAATGCTTATGGATAATTTCATCTGGCCCTTCCCCGACGAAGAACTGCTGGGCGCCCTGGACCTGGCTGTAGATGCTTGCGTGGATTTCGTCCGCGGAACAGGGATGCCGTTCATCTCGGGCAAGGACAGCCTGTCCAGCACCTACCGGGGGAAAGACGGAACGGTGATTAAAATCCCTCCGATATTGTGTATTTCAGCGTTCGGGCGGGTTCCTGACGTATCCCGGACAGTGTCGGCCGATTTCAAAAAAACCGGCACGAAAATCGTCCTGGCAGGATACCGGAATACCGCTGAAATGGCCGGATCTGTTTACTATGACTTGCTCGGTCATATTGGAAACAACCTGCCGAAGCTCAGCCCCACCGCGCTGATGCATGTTTTTGAGGCAGTTTACGGCGCAATAAACTCAGGTAAGCTCCTGGCCTGTCACGATATCAGCGAAGGCGGCGTGGCGGCGGCGCTGGCCGAGATGTGCTTCGGCGGCGACATGGGCGCTCAGGTAATAATACCGGAGGGTGAATTAGCTGAAAACTTCCTGTTTAATGAAACAGCCGGCTGCTTCCTGGCGGAAATCCCCGCTGACAGCAACCCGTCTGATATTTTTGGCGACATTCCCTGCCAGGTAATCGGCAAAACAACAGACAGAAAAGTCATTGCAGCCGAGCAGTCAGGAAAAACCCTTTTCGAGACTAGGCTGGACAGGCTGAGAGCAGCCTGGCGGCAGCCGATGAAGGAGGTGTTTCGCCAGTGAAAAAGCCGCGCGTATGTGTTTTAAGAACGGACGGGATCAACTGCGACGAGGAAATGTTTTATGCCTTTGAAAAGGCCGGGGCGGAAAGCCAAATGGTGCATGTCAACCAGCTTAGAAGCAAAGAAGTTCAGTTGGCTGATTATCAAATACTGGCTTTGCCGGGCGGTTTTTCTTACGGTGACGATGTCCACTCCGGTAAAATCCTGGCGGTGGAACTAACTTCCTTTCTGAAAGAACAATTAAGCGAGTTTGTCGACTCCGGCAAACTGATGCTCGGCATATGCAACGGATTTCAGGTACTGGTGCGCACCGGACTGCTCCCTGACCGGAACCAGGGAAATATTGAAGCCACCCTGACTGTTAATGACAGCGGGCACTTTGAATGCCGCTGGATCAGACTGCTGGTTGAATCCAGTCACTGCGTCTTCACCCGCGGTATGGAAGGTTCGCTGATAGACATCCAGGTGGCCCATGGCGAAGGCAAGTTTTATTCAGACCCGTCTGTTATTGAAAAAATAGAACACGGTGGTCAGGTGGTATTCCGCTACGCCGGAGCCGACGGCAAGCCGACCGCGCTATACCCGGCCAACCCAAATGGCTCTCTAAACTTCATAGCGGGCATTTGTGACTCGACCGGAAGAATCATGGGCATGATGCCTCACCCGGAGCGGTACGTTGAAAAAACCCAACACCCGAACTGGCGCAGGATGCCGGAAGACACGGTGCCTCACGGATTGGCTATCTTTAAAAACGCCGTGGATTATGCCCGACAGATGTAAAGAAAAAGGACCCCGGCACGCTTTCTGAAACTGTGCCGGGGTTTTTTAATTGCTACAGAAATTATGCTTATTGGGGTCGAACATGAGCCGCCTTATCTCCCGTCCATCGGAACGTATTCGCGCCGTTTCGAGACGCTCTTGTATGCCGGCCTGATAATTTTTCCCGAATTAACAATTTCCTCAATACGATGTGCGCTCCAACCAGCTATCCTGGAAATGGCAAATATAGGAGTGAATAATTCAACTGGAATATCCAGCATTTTGTAAACAAAGCCTGAATAAAAATCAACATTTGAACACACGCCTTTAAACGTATTCCGGGATTTCCCGATTATTTCAGGCGCCATTTTCTCAACTTTTAAATAGAGATTATATTCGTCCTCCAAACCTTTTTCCTTAGCGAGCCGGGCAGCATGTTCCTTTATAATAAGCGTCCTTGGATCAGAAACTGAATAAACAGCGTGACCCATACCATAAATGAGACCCTGACGGTCAAAAGCTTCTTTGCTAATTAATTTAACAAGATAATGTTCAATTTCCTCATCGTCGTCTAAATTCCTTATGTTTTGCTTCATATCTTCAAACATCTGAATGACTTTGATGTTAGCTCCTCCATGTTTTGGTCCTTTTAACGACCCCAGCGCGGCGGCTATCACAGAGTATGTGTCAGTACCGGACGATGTCGCAACGTGCGTGATGAAGGACGAATTGTTGCCCCCGCCATGCTCAGCGTGAAGCACTAGAGCAAGATCAAGCAGTTTTGCCTCAAGGTTTGTAAATTTGCTGTCCGGCCTAAGCATGTGTAGAATATTTTCAGCGGTGCTGTATTCAGGCATTGGGCTATGAATAAACAGGCTATTATTTCCATGATAATGAGAATAAGCCTGGTAACCATAAACCCCAAGCAACGGAAAACAGGCAATCAGCCTGATGCATTGTCTTAATACATTCTTGATGGAAGTGTCATCGGCGTTATCGTCAAAACTATATAAAGCGAGTACGCTTCTTGCTAATACATTCATCATGTCCTTGCTTGGCGCTTTCAGAATCATGTCGCGGACAAAATCCTCAGGCAGCTTTCTGTATTCTGAAAGAAGCCGCTCAAAACTCATAAGAGTGTC
>MVQK01000314.1 GCA_002067515.1 Pelotomaculum sp. PtaB.Bin013
CCACGCCGCTTGTGTGCGTATTTTGCGACGCCAGGAAGAATTTTTCGGGCGTAACCGGAATTTTGTGATTTATGACGCGGATGACCAGTTAACTTTAATTAAAGACTGTCTTAAAGAGTTGAATTTGGACGATAAAAAGTACCCGCCCAGGTCGGTAGCCTGGTCCGTATCCCAAGCAAAGAACCAGTTGGTCGACGCTGTCGATTTTGAGCGCCAGGCGATCAATCCCTTCAGCAAAAAGGTTTCCGAGGTGTATTATCTGTACTCGGAAAAACTTCGCCGCAACAATGCCGTTGATTTTGATGACTTAATCTTTTTCACGGTCAGGTTGTTCCAGAGTTATCCGCAAGTTTTGTCTTATTATCAGGATCGATTCCGTTACATCCTGGTTGACGAATACCAGGATACCAACCATGCCCAGTATGTGCTGGTAAACTTGCTGGCCGGAGTTCACCGGAACTTGTTTGTGGTGGGTGACCCTGACCAGGGGATTTACGGCTGGCGGGGGGCGGACATTAAAAATATTATGAGCTTTGAAAGGGATTATCCGGATGCTCATGTGGTCACCCTCGAGCAGAACTACCGCTCCACCAGTTCTATCCTGGAAGCAGCCAACGAGATTATCCGGAACAATCCCGGCCGCAAGGAGAAGAGCCTGTGGACGGCTGCCGGTACGGGTGCGCCACTGGTAGCCTGCTGCGGTACGGACGAGCGCGATGAAGCTGATTATGTGGCTGGACAAATCCTTTTTCTAAAAGACCGCGAAGAAAAATATTATAAAGATTTTGCCGTGCTTTTCCGCACCCATGCCCAATCCCGGGTGATTGAAGAAATATTCGTGCGGGCTGGCCTGCCGTACACTATTATTGGTGGTTTGAAATTCTACGATCGCAAGGAAATAAAGGATATCATGGCTTATCTCAGGGTGATTCTCAACCATTTCGATTCAGTCGGTCTTGCCCGGATTATCAACGTGCCAAAGCGCGGTATCGGGCAGGCATCTTTTAGTAAAATCACTGCCTTTGCCAGTGAGCTGAATATCAGCCCGGTTGAGGCGCTCGAAAGGGCTGCTGAAATTCCCGGACTGTCAGGCAAGGTTCGCCATAAAGGAAAGGAACTGGGGGAGTTAATCCGGTACCTGTCTGAGCAATTAAATCAAATCAGCGTCACTGAGTTGACGCGGGTGGTGATGGAGCAGACGGGTTACCGGCAGGAACTGCTGGAAGAAAACACGGTGGATTCACGAACCAGGTTGGAAAACCTTGATGAATTGCTTTCTGCCACCGGTGAATTTGACCAGGAGGCTGATGAAAACACACTGCAGGGATTTTTGGAAAATGTTGCGTTAGTTACAGATACTGATAAGTATGATCAAAGTACTGACCAAGTGACGCTGATGACGCTGCATAGCGCTAAAGGGCTTGAGTTTCCGGTGGTTTTTATAACCGGCATGGAAGAAGGGATTTTCCCCCACTCTCGCGCTTTAACGGAACCAGGTGAGTTGGAAGAGGAAAGGCGGCTTTGCTATGTAGGTATAACCAGGGCTATGGAGCGGCTTTACCTGACTCGTTGCTGGAAGCGAAACATTTACGGCGCCATGAAATATAACCCGCCGTCACGTTTTCTTGAAGAAATACCGCCGCATTTGTTGAACGGGGATAACCGGATCAACGGAGATGATTTCACGAATGAGAATGAATGGCAACAAAAGACGACTCGATCAAGTTTTGCCGGCGCACCGGCACATTTTAAGCCAAAGGTAAGCCGGACTTTGAATACTGCTGGACAACTGGAAATGGGTGACAAAGTCAAACATAAAAAGTGGGGTATTGGTACTATTGTGGGTATTCAAGGTGAGGGAGAAGACATTGTATTTCAGGTGGCCTTTCCCGGGGAAGGTATAAAGGATTTAATGGCCCGGTACGCTCCACTGGAAAAAGCAAATTAGTAAAATACAGGAGTCAGAATTCAGGAGTCAGGAGTCAGAATGGGAATGGGCTTATTGTCTTGAAACATTCTGAATTCTGACTCCTGACTCCTGACTACTTTAAATTAACAAATACAGAATTAATTATCTATGATAAAATGAATTTGTATAATTATGGATAAGGAAACAATCGGTAATAATATTGGTGTTAATATAATGGAGGTGCTATGGATCGTCTCCTGATCGTCGCTGCACTTACTGCTGTAATACATATGATCAATACCCTGACTTACTCGGTGCGTCTGTCCGGCGTGCGCACACGCAGGTTAGCCACCGCTATTTCTTTATTTAACGTTATTTTTTTGCTGGCGAGCACCGCCAATACAATCCAGGGGCCGCTTCTTTCATCAATTGTCGAGCGGGCAATCAACACCGGTGAAGCTCAGATTATCGGCAAAATTCCGGGTGACCAGCTCATTAACCAGCCGGTTTACATGGAACAGCTTGCCTTGCTTGATCATGACATCCGTTTTGTTATTGCCGCGGCCACGGTGGGGACTATTGTTGGAACTGCTTTAATCCCGGCATTTGTGCATATTTTTATACGTGCCATTTTCCTTTTTGAAGAGAGTGGTTCTGTTCCCCGGATGATTGGCATGGTGATCATCTCACCACGCCGGTTGTTCAGTCTTTCCCGGCAGTTCTATCTGCCCCGGAGGAATTCATTTAAGTTATTGTCGGTACGCCGGATAGCTTTGCCGAGGACTTTTCTGGTTCTGAATATTATCGTAACGGGGGTCTATACCACCGGAGTACTGTCATCCTTGTACGCCGGGGCGCTTTTCCCTGACTTC
Organism: Pelotomaculum sp. PtaB.Bin013; assembly: GCA_002067515.1. Lineage (GTDB taxonomy): Bacteria > Bacillota > Desulfotomaculia > Desulfotomaculales > Pelotomaculaceae > Pelotomaculum_D > Pelotomaculum_D isophthalicicum. The sequence continues at coordinate 2,782 of MVQK01000314.1, forward strand.
CGCTCAACGGCTGCTCTCCTTTCCGCAGTGATCAACGGCATTGCTACTGTACTCGCAGCCACCGTTGTGGACCCAACGGCAGCGTCCATTACTGATCAAGCGATAAGGGGAGAGCGTAGTGAAGACGATGTCAAACAAATGGCTCTTTATCTTTCCGTTACCCGGTTTTTGGGTACGATTTTCGCGCAGGCAATCTTTTTGCCGTCCGCTTACTTTATTAAGTACGTTGCAACATGGCTGGCCTGATTAGTGGTTGGCTATTGGCTGTTGGTGGTTAGTAATCTTTAACAAGTAGCCGGATTTTTTTTGTAAACTTGGTGCCGGAGGTGTCGTTATGGATCTGGATACGGTGTTGACACTGGAGTCGGCCCGTGAACGGGCGGAAATATTGCGCCGGGAATTGGAAACGCACAACTA
>MVQK01000315.1 GCA_002067515.1 Pelotomaculum sp. PtaB.Bin013
TGTACATCCTCAAACCAAACGATATGTTCAACACCATTTTCCTTGTAAGTGAAGTTTGGCTCTTGCACCACAGCGTTGTACCTGATACTAACTCCATGGTGATAAGCTGTGGTTATAGCTTCTTCAAAGGACAGTTCTTTGGGCAGTCTATTACGGTCGGCCCACTCTCGGCCGTACACTGCCATTCCCAAACGGATCTTCTCCCGGGGAATAACGGACAAAGCATAGGCCAGTACTTGCCTTACAAATCCGATTGAAGCGACCGGCCCGGGTACGGCCACATGTTCGTCGTACGCCAATATATATACCTGGTCGCTGTACCGGGCTAGATCAGGGTAGCTGAATGCTCCTGAAAAAGGATGTTTTGGATCGTCCCGCAGTTCTGGGGGAACTGAAATGGTAGTCAGATAACCATATGGTTTAAGTGTTTGATAAAGCTCTGCCATGAATGTGGTCAAAAAAGGCCTATCCTCCGGAGGCACAAATTCAAAATCAATATTTACGCCAAAAAATCCTTTACGAATAAGCATGTTTAAAATATTGGTTATAAGAAGCTTACGTAGATTCTCGGTGGTCAGCAATTTGTGAATGACACCGGCAAGGTTATACAATAAAGCCAAAACCGGCACACCAAGCTGCCTTAATGTTGCCAAAGTAGCTGCGTCGGACTGGTCGGCAAGAGATCCTGTCTCAGTTACCCCAAACCAGTAGGGAACAAAAAAGCTAATATCTTTACCATGAACCTGAAGAGCTACAAGCGCGCCAGGTTCTGTAACATAATACCAGTTATTTTCGAAATAGAACGGTTGATTTAACATAGCAACCTTTCCTTTTGTCGTAGGAGGGTGTGGCTGCATTACTGCAACCCCCTTTATCGTATATAATACGCATTACAGGTAAACTTTGACACAAGCGTATTTTTAGCGCGCTAAACTTTTGTGAAACCTAAAAGGGCTCTTGCTGCCATGTCATGCCACAGCTCCCTTGGGATAACGGGGTTTATAGGCACACTCATAAGCGATATAATTCAAAACCATCCTTAACCAACTTTAAATATCAAAGTATAAACAACTTATTCGGCAGCAGATACATGAGACATGCTTTTTCTACCTTGCAAGAAATAGTATAAGAAGAAAGTGGCGAATACAACGATACCCATGCTTACATACAAACCGCGATAGCCTATTGTTGGGATTAAAAATCCTAGTATGAAGGGTCCGATACCCATTCCTACATCCGCAAAGATAAAAAAAGTAGAGGTCGCTAGAGCCTTGCGATGTTGGGGCGATACCTTAACAGCTAGAGCTTGGGCACTGGAAAAGATGTTTCCATAGCCAAAACCCGCTAAGACTCCGGCCAATAAAACTGAGGAACCTTGATGAGCCCGGCCAAGGACAATCAGGGCGATCGCAAATAACAGGAAAGCAGGATAAATCACGAAATTTTCTCCTTTTATATCAAACCAGCGACCGGTGAAAGGTCTAGAAATTAAAATAGCAACGGCATAGAAAATAAAGAAAAAGCTCCCTGCATTAATTAGATTTATTTCCTTTGAGTAAGTCGCCATGAAAGATAAAATACTCGAATAACTAAAACATGTCAAAGCCGTAATTATTGCAATAGGTACTGCCTTAGGTTCAATAAAACCGTTAAGGTTAAATAGTTCCATATTTTCAAATTTTTTGTTTGTTGGTTCGACTTTTGGAACGTCTAAAGGGAATGCAACGATAAAGCTAACGCCTAAGGCAATAGCGCATACGATCAAATTTACGTTAAAGTTCGCATGTTGAGTGAGAAACATCCCCAGAAAAGGGCCAATAGCTGTTGCAAGAGTCATGCTTAGAGCATAATAGCTAGTTCCTTCCCCGCGTCGCTCATTTGGAATAATTTCCGCCGAGATTGTTCCCGTAGCTGTCGAAGCCATGCCAAAAGCTGCCCCATGGAACATACGGAGGATTAACAGGAAGGTCAAACTGTATACTCCAAAATATAAGAGTGTGGTCATTAAATAGAACGCGAAGCTAATATAAAGCATCTTTTTCCGCCCAATGCGTTCAATTGAACTTCCAGCATATAACCGTCCCCCAATCGCCCCTAGAATAAAAATGCCGGCTGAAAGGCCAGCTACACTGGGTGAAGCGTTGAACCTGTCCGTCGCATATACCGCTATTATGGCAATTAATAGGTTGTAGGTGAAGTAAACAAAAAAGTTCTCAAGTGAAATAATCAAAAAATCCTTAGTCCATAATTTAGGAGCATTCATTTTTTCTTACCCTCTTCAATTATTATGGTTTTTCTTTTTAGGAAGGAATTTGTAAGCGATGATATATGTTAACAAAGATAACTATATTCTTAACTATTTTACAATGTCAAGGAATAATCTCAGACCTAAATAAAATGACCCGAAGCTCTTAGAGCGTCGGGTAAAAGGCGGGAAATAGCACGTCATCCCTTGTAAAAAGGTTCATCATCATTTAATTCCATTAGTATGGTAGAGTAAGAGAATAAATAAATAAGTAACCCGTGTATCAATAATTGTTTACATAATATAGGTACTTATTTCATTGCTTCTTCAATTGCTACGGCAACTGAGACTGATGCCCCAACCATCGGATTATTACCCATGCCAATCAGCCCCATCATCTCTACATGCGCTGGTACTGAGGATGAGCCCGCAAATTGTGCGTCGGAATGCATCCTGCCCATGGTATCCGTCATTCCATATGAAGCAGGACCTGCTCCCATGTTATCCGGGTGAAGGGTTCTACCGGTGCCCCCTCCGGAGGCTACTGAAAAGTATTTCTTTCCTTGTTCGATGCACTCTTTTTTATAAGTTCCAGCGACCGGGTGTTGAAAACGTGTGGGATTCGTTGAGTTGCCGGTAATTGATACGTCAACTAATTCATGATGCATGATGGCTACCCCTTCACGAACATCATCACAACCATAGCATTTAACCAAAGCTTTTTCACCTTTGGAAAACGGTTTTTCTTCAATAATTTTCAGCTCGCTGGTAAAATAGTCAAGCTCAGTTTTAACATATGTGAAGCCGTTAATTCTCGAAATTATATAGGCGGCGTCTTTACCAAGACCGTTTAGGATAACCCTTAGCGGTTGTTTTCTAACCCGGTTGGCGGATTTCGCGATGCCTATCGCTCCTTCCGCGGCAGCAAAGGATTCATGGCCGGCAAGAAACGC
>MVQK01000316.1 GCA_002067515.1 Pelotomaculum sp. PtaB.Bin013
AGGAAAAAATGCAGCCGGCTATCCGGTTGCGCTTGGTTACTTTCACCCGCTGTTTCATTTTTATCGCCAGATTGGCTGCCTGTTGGTTGAGTTTTCAATCGCATACCTTTTCCCATACACGGTGTTCTTTAAAAACATCATATAATTCATTGTCAAGCTTGCCTTCTTTTACCATGAAACCAAGGATGCGCAGCGCACCTTCCCATGGTATGGCTTTTTTATAAGGGCGGTCTCCAGCAGTCAGTGCGTCATATATATCAACGAGAGACAGTATTCTTCCCTCCAAGGGGATAGTCTCGCCTCTTAGCTTGTTGGGATAACCGTTTCCATCCAGAAACTCGTGGTGCATACTCGCAAACAAGGGAACATCCTTAAGTTTTTTGATAAAAGTTATTTTTTCCAGCATCTTGCCTGTTATCACCACATGCTGTTCCATTATCTCCCGTTCTCCGTTTGTTAGAGTACCTTTACGAATGCTCAGGTTCTCCAACTCTTCGGAGCTGATATAGGGTCTCTCCACACCTTCCGGATCAAGATAGACATACCCGGCAGCTTCTTGCAATTGGTCAAGGAGTTGGTCGTCAATAAAGGTTGCCGGATTGTCACATTTTATGATCAAATCCTTTATTTCTTTTATTTTCACCAGGCGTTGGCCGCTTAGCCGGGATTCCTGCTCAGCTTCTTCCTTCATACCATTTTTCAGCAGTTCCACTTGTCTGGCGAGACTGTTCATTTTTTCGGACTGGCTAATATAGTCCATCCGCTGCAGTACAATATCCATCCGGCCTTCCAGGCGGGTGGCTTTATTCATCACGGATAGAGGTGTGGTGACTTTACCGATGTCATGCAGCCATCCCGCCATGGTTAATTGTTCCAGTCTCTCCGGGTTAAAATGCTCTTGCGCCAGAGGTCCTTCCTTCACATCGTTTATCGCTTCCGCGGTCGCCCTCGCCAGCATGGCGACGCGCCTGGTATGGTTCGCGTTATATGGTGTCCTGGCGTCGATAGCTGTTGCCATTACTTGCACAAAGGAATTAAAAAGATCTTCAATATCTCTCAGAAGCTGCGCGTTGGTCAGAGCGATAGCCGCCTGGGAGGCAAGCGACTCAATCACTTTCTGGTAGTGTTCCGGGAATACTCTGACTGTATGGTTGTCGCTCTCCAGCGAGTTAATCAGCTGCAGCACACCGATGATTTCCCCCTCGTGGTTTTCCAATGGCACGACAAGCATCGACTTGGTGCGGTACCCCGTGATCCGGTCATAATTGCGCGGACCGGAAAAATCAAATCCCTCAGCGAAGTATACATCAGCTATATTTACCGTTTTCCCGGTAAGCGCCACATAGGCGGACACATTACTTTCCACGAGCGCCACCGGCGGCAGTTTAACTTCCTCCCCCGAACCACCCAGAAAAACATTTTGCGATTGCGTCTGGACAATTTTAAAAACAAGCTGGTCATTTTGCCTTAAATAAAGAGTACCGGCGTCACTGTTCGTAATATTGCGCGCTTCAGTGACAATCATCTCCAGCAGCCGATTGTGATCTTTTTCGGCAGTTAGAGCGATTCCTACATTCAGCAAGGTTTCAACCTGGTTAAAGATATAATCTTCACCGCCGGTTTGGGAATTCTGCATTAATCTCACCACTTTATAATGAATATATTTTAATTATATGGTAATAAAAAGTAGCAATAAAGCTTGTTTTAAATGAGGATCAAAATTAATTTACTATAAAGCGCCGCTACATACTGAGTAAGCTTTAACTTCAGGTTGTATCCTTATTCTTACCTGTTTTTACTTCCAGCCGGCGTCCATCTGTATTAAAAATCACCGCCCCGTCCTGGTCGGTGCGGTAAACCCTCACTCCATCCCGGTTAAGCGTTTCTAACGTAGACTGGGCGGGATGGCCAAAGTTATTATGAGCGCCAACAGAAATAACCGCTGCTTCAGGGTTCACCTGTTCCACCAGCGCCGGCAGCAAGGAACGGCTGCCGTGGTGGGGCATTTTCAAAATATCCGCCTTCAAGTCCGCTCCAGTTTGAATTAACCCGCTCTGCGCATCCGTCTCCACATCACCGGTAAACATGAATGACTTTTGTCTATATGTCAACTTAAGCACCAGTGAGCAATTGTTCATATTAGATATGGTCTTACCCGCCGCTAATCCGGGATAAAGCACTTCAACCTCCGTCTCGCGGTCCAGCTTAATAACGTCACCAGCTCCGGCAGCCCGAACCGCAATACCACCGGCAGCCATTTTCTTAAGCAACGCTATGTAAGCTAAAGGTACTTCTTCACCGGTATCATTTTTTCCTTTTTTTTTAACAGCGGTTGTTTCTCCAGCCACTAAGCCTTCCTGGCTCTTCAGAACTACTTCGTCCATTTGGGGAACAACCGCCATTCTTACAGGAAAATTTTTCACTATGGTGGCAGCGCCGCCTGCGTGATCTTCGTGCGGGTGGGTTAAAACCAAAACATCCAAACGACGGACACCAATTTTACGTAGGTAGGGCGTTACCACTTGATCACCAACACCGGTGCCGGTTTGATATTCATCCCGCCGGCCGCCGGTGTCAATCAGCATGTTATTGCCGCCCGGAGTTTGCACCAAAATGCAGTCCCCCTGCCCAACGTCCAGAAAATGCACGGTCAACCCATGCCCACCAGCCCAGGGCACCCAGACTAAAAAGAGCGCGGCGCATAGCGCCAGTCCTACGATAACCCATCCTTTCACACGTTCTTTTACAGCCGGCTCGCACCTTCCTGAATAAAGCCACCCAATTGCCATCAAGCCCCCGTACCAGGCCGCCGCCAGTACCTCCGGAGGTGTGGGCAGGTAAAACACCGCGCCGGGCAGCCCCTGAAAAAAAGAAACGCTCTTCAAGAACACGTCGATAATAACACCGTTGCTCACATTTACTAAAGCAGCCAGCGGCAGCCAGATCATCCCCAGAACCGCAGAAATAAACCCCAAAAACATGATTATCCCAGTCAAGGGAACCACGACGAGGTTGGCCAGGATCGATACGGGTGATATTAAGTTGTAATACCAGGCTACCAGCGGTATGGTCGCCAGTTGGGCAGCCAGCGGGACTGCCAGCGCCTGGGCTAAAGGACGGGCCAAACCGTCAGGTAAAACCTTGAAAAGCCCGGCGCAGGTATTATTTATAATAGGCGACAGATATAGAATTCCCCA
>MVQK01000317.1 GCA_002067515.1 Pelotomaculum sp. PtaB.Bin013
ATGGGAGCGCTAGTCGATATCACCAAGTGTATCGGCTGTGAAAGTTGTGTTGTCGCCTGCCGGTTGTACAATGGCCTGGAACCCGGCCAAAATGAAGGGTACAGGACGGCTCAGGACGGCAACACTGAACTGGCGCCGAATAAATGGACTGTGATCCAGAGTCACCGTACCGAAAAGAGCGAAAAACAAATCAGACGTTTTGTAAAACAACAGTGTTTTCACTGCCTGGAGCCGGCCTGCGCTTCTGCCTGTTTTGCCAAGGCCTTGCAGAAAACGCCCGAAGGGCCGGTGGTTTACAATGAAAAACTGTGCGTAGGTTGCCGTTACTGCATGATCGCCTGTCCATTCGGCATATTGAGGTTCGAGTGGGACAAACCTTTTCCCAGAGTGCTCAAGTGCCAGATGTGCCTGGGCCGGTTGGCCGACGGCCAGATGCCTGCCTGCGCCAGCGTATGTCCCACGGGTGCGATTACTTTCGGTGAGAGGGATAAAATGGTCGGAGAAGCGAAAAACCGCCTGACTTCCAACCCCGATCTCTATACCGGCCAAATATATGGGGTAAAGGAAGCGGGCGGCACGTCGTGGCTTTACATTTCTGATGTTCCCTTCGAACAACTCGGCTTTCGGACCAATGTTCCCGAGAAGCCTATTCCCGAATACACCTGGCAGGTGCTCAGGTGGACCCCTTTCATATTCGTCGGATGGGGCGCCCTGCTGACCGGCATGTATTTGTATACCAAGAGGCGCGCCGGAGTGCATGAGGAAGAAGAAATGTACGCTCCTGTTGATGACGACGGGAAATAAAAAAACGTTAAGACCGGAGGTGAGGTTTTCGTGCAAAAGAAGCACTGGACTTTTAGAATTACCGGATTCAGATTGTTATTAATCTTGTTTGTGATAGCCGCGGTCGCTATTTCTTTATACCGTTTTATATTCGGCCTCGGCTCGGTTACCAACCTGAACGACCAGTGGCCGTGGGGCCTGTGGATCGGCTTCGACCTGCTCTGCGGCATCGCCCTCGCGGGGGGCGGCTTCAGCACGGCGCTGATCGTTCATGTGCTGCATAAGGAAAAGTACCTGCCCATCGCCAGGGCCGCGCTGCTTACTTCATTAATCGGTTATATCATCGCGCTGGTCAGTCTCTTTCTGGACATCGGGCGATGGTACAATTTTTGGCGGCCCTTCTTTTTCTGGGGATACCACTCGGTGCTGTTCGAGGTATTCTGGTGTATCTCTCTCTACACAACTGTGCAAATCCTGGAGTTCGGGGATATTTTCTTTGAGAGGGTGCGTTTCCCATCTCTGAAAAAGATACTTCACGCAACCATGCCTTTCTGGCTGATAATAGGAATTGTACTGCCTACCCTACACCAGTCGTCGCTGGGTTCTCTCTATGTCATCGCTGCAAACAGGTTAAACCCGCTATGGTGGTCGATGATTATACCTTTCTTCTTTGTGTGGTCCGCTTTCTTTCTTGGACCGGCTATGGTTACTATTGAGGGAACGCTGGCGGCCAGGGCTTACCGCCGTGAGCCGGAACTGCCGGTGTTTTCAAGTCTGACTAGTGTCACCATGTGGATGATGATTGTCTACTTTATTGTTAAAGTGATTGACTTGAATTACCGGGGCGTTTTTTCGCAAGCGTTCAACGGTTCCTTTGAAAGCAATATGTTCTTAGTAGAAATGATTGTATTTGTTCTCCTGCCGATCGTCATGTATGCCGTGCCAAGCATCCGCAACAAGCTCTGGGGCGTTTTCACGGCTTCCGTTTTAGTGGTCGCCGGTGTAGTCTTCAACCGGATGAATGTTGTCTTTACCGGCATGGCCCAAAGCGCGGGCGGACATTATTTTCCCACCGACTGGGAAATATTAGTTACTATTGGCATGTGGAGCGCTCTAGTTCTCATTTACTGCTTTGTAGTTGAGAATTTCCCGATTATGCCGAAAGAAAATTTAGTTTCACACGAAAGCAGTATGACTGCCGGACAGAGCGTACACATGTAGAGGTGTCCGGTTTTTTAACCGCAGAGGGCGGGAAAATTAGAAACTTCTAACCTGTCCTCTGCCTGTAATTTTAATTGCTTAAGCTTTAACAGATCTACTGAAAACCAGGGAGGGTGGACGTCATCGGCAAGGCAGTTGTTGACCTCGTGCCTTTTTTTATCGAGGCTTTTGGACTGAAAAAGGAGATTTATCATGATATCGATGTGCTTTATCAGGATAAAAGAGCGGCATATTTCAGGCTGGCTAGCGCTTCGAAGTATTACCGGCATCCTGTGGTCAGAGAAGGGACCACTCAGCAGGAAGAATACGCTAAAAAAACTCTCGGCATACTGATGTACCTGAGAAAGCACAGCGACAGCGAAGTGTGGGATCAGTTCTTCGGCATAATGAAAAAGGGCTGGCCTCACGTTTTTGAGTATATTGATAATAATGACGTGATTTCTTTTGAGTCATTTTTTGCCGATAGAACTGAATGCTTGGGAAACTCCGGCAGCGTGAACGCTGAGACAGCTGTTTTGCTGTGTATGGCAAACCTATGGGGAAAGGAAGTAGAAGCGGACTCCCTGTTTGAGTCCGTCTGCCGTGTGCTGCACGGGAGGCTGATGGTGAGGGAGCGAAACAACCCTGGAGTGTTCTGCCATAAAAATATGGAAATGGCCTTGCTGAAAAATGTCCGTGAATTGATGCGGCAAATCCATAAAAAGTATGGCGAGATAAATACCCTGGATTCAGTATTCCGGCTCGCGGATGAGGAACTGGCCGAGCACGTTTTTTTCTATGAGAGATTATGTGACGCTGAAGGAATGAACATTAGCCGTATTTTCGATGACATCGCCATATCTGCCGCTGACATAGAAGAGATTCTCGGAGCGTATTTATCCGGTTTTCATCACGAGAGTACATCTGAGGCCGCAAAATACCTGGTTTCGGGACTTTTGTTCAGAGGGCTCCTGAAAGCGTATAAGACTGCTAAAGAACATTACTTGCATAGCAGCAAAGACGGGACATATATAGACGCGGAGTTTTATGAAAAAACTGTTGAAGCCGCAATCGGAGAAAGAGAACACTACAAAGCGCAGGCTGAACAATTTAGAAGGCAGGTTGTTGAACTAAGGGAAAATCTGGACAACATGTACTCCAAAAAGATGGCTGAAATGGGAAAGAAAATTAAAGAACTGGAAAACCA
>MVQK01000318.1 GCA_002067515.1 Pelotomaculum sp. PtaB.Bin013
CCCCTGAAAAACCTGGCTCTTAACGATTTCAGTGTGCAGTTTGGCCACCCCGTTCACGGAATGACAGCCGATCACAGCCAGGTTCGCCATATGCACATACCCGTCCCGCAATATGATGGTGTTATCCTTTAGTTTCTGTTCGCCCGGGTATTTGGACACGAGCATCTCCTCAAACCTGCGGTTGATTTCTTCAATTATCAGATAGATCCGCGGCAGGGTGCATTTCATTAAATCAATAGGCCACTTCTCCAGGGCTTCAGGCAAGAGGGTATGATTCGTATAGGACAGGGTATTAACTGTAATGTTCCAGGCGTCGTCCCAGGCCAAACCTTCCTCGTCCATTAAAAGCCGCATGAGTTCCGGAACGCACATAGCCGGGTGAGTGTCATTGATATGCACCGATACTTTCTGACTAAAGCATTCGATCGGTCCCCCTTGCTTCTTGTAGCGTCTGACGATAGCGCCCAGCCCGGCCGCCACAAAAAAGTATTCTTGTTTAAGCCGCAGCTCCTGCCCGGCCAGAGTGGTGTCCTGGGGATATAGAATATAGGAAATAGCCTCTATTTCCGATTTATTGCTGAGAGCTTTGGCAAACTCCCCCTGGTTAAAGGAAGCTAAATCAAACTCCTCGTTCACTGCTTCCGCGCCCCAAAGCCGGAGCGTATTGACGTTTGGACTGTTGCCGTAAGCAACGATTGGGATATCATACGGCACCGCCAGGACAGGCTCATAATTTTCATGATGAAAAATCATACGGTCGCGGTCATACTCGACTCTGAGGTGTCCCTTGAACTTAACGATAACCGCTTTGTCAGGTTTGCGAATCTCCCAGGGATACCCGTTTTTAAGCCAATGATCAGGCACCTCCACCTGAAAGCCCTGCTCAATCTTCTGTTCAAACAAACCGTATTTATAGCGGATCCCATTACCATGACCAGGGATCTGCAAATATGCCATCGAATCAAGAAAACAGGCCGCCAGTCGTCCCAAGCCGCCATTGCCCAGCCCGGCATCTCTCTCCTCATCAATCAGGTCCTGCAGGTTAATGCCCAGCTCCCCCAGCCCTTCTGTCACAATTTCCGTAAGCCCCAGATTCATCAGGTAATAGGCGAGGAGTTTGCCAATCAGAAACTCCATTGAGAAATAATAAACCTGCTTACGTTCGTATTTATACTGTTTATTAGTCCTCGCCCAACCAACATTGAGTCTATCCTTCAATAGATACACCAGGGTCTTATAGAAATCCCAGGCGGTGCCTTCCTCCATGCCTTTACCGATAACTGCTGAAAATTTTTGGATATATGCTTCTCTAAATTCACCTGCGTTTACAAATAACAATGTTGCGCCTCCTTATGGCCGGTAAACTGATATACTACTCAACCAGTTAGTGATATCGTATCGGCTTTTCCAACTTCCGTAAGTTTTAAAATTAAGCCTCCCAAGGGGGGCATCTGTAACACTACAGAATAATTGCAGTTATGCCAGGGAACTTCCTCTGCCGGCAAGGTTTCTTGCTCCATGAAACCCGAACCCCCATATTTTGCGGCATCCGTATTAAGAACGACTGTATAAATGCCTGGCTCAGGCACCCCGATGCGAAATACCGGATAGGCTTGCGTTAAAAGATTTATAGCAACCACAACAAACTCGTTAGATCCGGCTGTCCTTCTCTGAAACACGAAGACGGACTGGGCACTGTTATCGGCGTCTATCCACTCAAACCCTTGCCAGCAGTGATCTTCTTCCCAGAGACTTTTCTCCCTGAGATAGAGTTTGTTCACCTCCATAACATAGTCAGAGAACATTTTATGCATATCGTAATCTTTTAAAAACCAATCCAGCTGGGCATCTTGTTTCCACTCGATAAACTGAGCGAATTCCCCGCCCATAAACAAAAGCTTCTTGCCTGGATGGCAAATAAGATATAAATAGAGCGTCCGCAGTCCGGCAAATTTCTGCCAGTAGTCGCCCGGCATCCTATCAACTAGAGATTTCTTTCCATGCACCACCTCATCATGTGAAAATGGCAGGATGAAGTCTTCGGAAAAAGAATAAAGCAAGGAAAAAGTCAAGAGGTTGTGATTGTACCGGCGTTGCTCGAAGCCGAGGCTAAAATATTTCAAAGTATCATTCATCCAGCCCATATTCCATTTATAGCTGAAGCCCAAACCCCCATCGTAGGGAGGTCTGGTTACAAACGGCCAGGTTGACGCCTCCTCGGCAACCATGACGGCGTCCGGAAAATACTTGTATACCTGTTCATTGAGCTTACGAAGGAATTTAACCGCCGCCAAATTCTCGCGTCCACCGTATTCATTGGGAAGCCAGTCACCATTCTCCGTGCCGAAGTCCAAATAAAGCATACTGGAGACTCCATCCACTCTCAGACCGTCGATATGGTATATATCAAACCAAAATAGCGCATTGGAAATCAAAAAGCTCCAAATCTCTGTTTTTTTAAAATTAAAACGGTAAGTACCCCATTGGGCATGACTCCCTGCCTCATATAAGGGAGTGCCGTCAAATTGACCTAAACCGTGAGCATCCCGGCAAAAGTGGCCCGGCACCCAGTCCAAGATAACGCCGATTCCTGCCTGATGGCTACAATCAATCAGATACATTAAATCATGTGGATTGCCGTAACGGCTTGTAGCTGCAAAAAAACCGGTAACCTGGTATCCCCATGATCCGTCAAAAGGGTGTTCAGCAACAGGCAATAGTTCCAGATGAGTAAACCCCTTCTCTTTAACGTAAGGGATCAAACGGTCTGCGATTTCCCGGTAGTTTAGAAAGTCATTATTCTCCCGCTTTTGCCAGGTACCCAGATGCACTTCGTATATAAGCATCGGTTCTTTTTTGTGCTGTTTATGCCGGCGGGAAACAAGCCAGGCCTCATCCTGCCAGATATATCCTACCAAGGGGAAAATTCTGGATGCGGTATGCGGCCTGAGTTCGGCGTAGACAGCAAAGGGATCCGCTTTATAAATTATTTGACCCTCTTTGGTTTCAATACAATACTTATAGCGTTCGCCACTTTTTAAACTCTTGATAAAATTGACCCAAATTCCACTGTCCAGGTAATTTTCCATCGGATGGGCTGCTGTCCGCCAGGCATTGAAATCCCCCACCACAGACACCTTGCGGGCATTGGGCGCCCAAACGGCAAAACTCACTC
>MVQK01000319.1 GCA_002067515.1 Pelotomaculum sp. PtaB.Bin013
CCAGAAAGGTATGCTGGTTGATTTTAAAGAATTAAAAAGCGGGGTAAAAGAAGTTATTGAAGAACTCGATCACCAAAATCTGAACATGCTGGAGCCATTTAAACAAAACAGCGGAAACAACCCTACGGCGGAAAACCTGGCCAGATACATATTTCGCAGACTAAAAACTAAGTTTACCGATTCGCTGGAAAATGCGAAAATTGCAGTAGTACGTGTTGGTGAATCTCCGGAAGCTTCGGCGGCGTACTGCGAGGAGGAGGACTAGTTTTGAAAAGTATCGTGCTTCTTTCCGGCGGTCTGGATTCGACTGTGTCCCTTGCCTGTGCCTCAAGGGAATCAGACATTGTTTTGTGTCTCACATTTAATTACGGACAGCGCGCCTCGCAAAATGAAATAAAGGCCGCCGCATCCCTGGCAAGACATTACGGTTTGCACCACCAGGTCGTCGAAATTCCTTTTTTAAAGGATATCACCGGCACAGCGCTGGTAAAGAGTGATTTAGACCTGCCGGAACCGGAGATAGCCGCACTTGACGAACTGGAAGCTTGTAACGCTTCCGCGGCAAAGGTGTGGGTTCCCAACCGTAACGGTCTTTTTATCAACATTGCCGCCGCTTTTGCCGAATCTTACGAAGCCCAACTGGTTGTAACCGGTTTTAACAGTGAAGAAGCGGCGACATTTCCTGACAACAGCGCCAGCTTTGTAAAATCGATAAATGAATCCTTGAATTATTCCACCCTTAATCATGTAAGAGTGGTCAGCTACACTCAAAGGCTTGATAAAGTGGATATTATAAAACTTGGTTTAAAGATGTCGGTTCCATTTCAATATATCTGGAGCTGTTATCGCGGCGGGGAAAAAATGTGTGGCCGGTGTGAAAGTTGCTTGCGCTTAAAACGCGCCGCCAACCTGGCTGCTTTAGATTTGGGCGGCATGAGTTTTTTGGGGGAGATCTGATGAAAGAACTTTTTATAAAAGAAACAATTACTTATGACGGTAGGCAGCTATCATCCCATTGGGCTTACCGCAATTTCGGCATTCAGGGGGAGAGCATCGTTTCTTTTAGGGGACCTTGCCGGGTTGAGTTGACAGAAATGGTCGACATTAAAGATGTTTTAAGCAATTCACCAATATTTAGTACGGACATGCTCCATTTTATTATTGAACACTTTGACCTTGATTTGGAGAAGACTATTGTCAGGCAGCGGCTTTTGATTGCTACTTTAAAAGATATCATAACAGAAAAATCAGGGGCCGTACTAAGCCGATACGGAGACGACCTTTTTTTTCAAAATCGCAAACTAACCGTGTCAATAGCCACTCTTACTCCTGTATCTACCATGATTCACACTGGTGTTAACGTAACAGGCAAGGATGCGCCCGTACCGGCCATTGGACTGGCGGAAATTGGCCTTGATCCAGAAGAAATCGAGGATGTCGGCAGGTCTCTGCTCAGTGAGTACGTTAAAGAATATGAGCAAATAAAAATGGCGCGTTGTAAAGTACGGGGGGTTAGATAATGCCCTGTCAGATTGCGGAGATATTTTCTTCAGTGCAGGGTGAAGGATTACTGGTCGGTTGCCGTCAGGTTTTCATCCGGCTGCAGGGCTGCAACATAAATTGCTCATTCTGTGACACCCCTGTCAATGAGACTGGTTTTTGCAAAATTGAACAACATCCCGGGCAAAAGGATTTTAGACAACTTCCCAACCCCTTGTCGGCTAAAGAGGTTGCCGACGCGGTACACTCTTACGACCTGTCAATACACCATTCTATAAGCCTTACTGGCGGTGAGCCATTGTTATGGACCTCATTTATCAGGGAATTGATTCCTTTTATAAAAGGCACCAGGCACGGAATCTATCTTGAGACTAACGGCACATTGCCTGAAGCACTCTCGGAGGTAATCGAACTTATTGACATAATCGGTATGGATATTAAGTTGCCTAGTATCAGCGGCCTGATTCCCTTTTGGGAAGAACATAGACTTTTTTTAAAGATAGCTGGCAAGAAACAAGTTTTTGTTAAAGTGGTTGTCGGTGAAGATACCACGGAAGAAGAGATCGAGCAAGCCGCCGTTTTAATTAGCGAATATGGCAAAGGCATAACCATGATAATCCAGCCGGTCAGTCCGGCAGCAAGCGGTATTAAAAGTGTTTCACCCGCACGGGCGCTTTATTTGCAGCAGCTTGCTCTTAAAATACTGGCAAATGTTCTTATTATTCCACAGACTCACAAGATAATGGGCCAGCTTTAATTCGAACAAGGGTGGCACTAGGAGGGTAATTGTGATTGATCAACAAAAAATCGAAAAAGCAGTAAGGATGATTATTGAAGCTATCGGAGAAGATCCGGAAAGGGAAGGTTTAAGGGAAACGCCGTCACGGGTTGCCCGTATGTATGAGGAAATATTTAGCGGTCTCTGGGAGGAACCAGACGCACACTTAGAAAAGAAATTTTCAGGAGACCATGAGGAAATGGTTATCGTAAAGGATATACCGCTTTATTCCATGTGTGAGCATCACCTGCTGCCGTTTTATGGGAAGGCGCATGTAGCTTATATCCCCCGGAAAGGCAATGTGACCGGCTTATCAAAACTGGCTAGACTGGTGGAAGGTTTTGCGAGGCGGCCGCAACTGCAGGAAAGACTCACTTCCCAGATCGCCGACTCGATAATGCGTAGGTTGAACGCACAAGGTGCGTTAGTCGTTATTGAAGCTGAACATATGTGTATGACCTTTCGCGGTGTAAAAAAACCTGGTTCAAAGACTGTAACTTCAGCAGTAAGGGGCATCTTCCAGAGAAGCGAGGCGACCAGGGCGGAAGCGTTTTCTTTAGTTAAAGATTAAAAATCAGTTTTGAGATGTGAGCGGAGCACTTTTAATTAGCTGATTTCAGGAGGATGAAATTGGATAATAACGATATCCCCACCACGGGAAAACTTGAACTAATAGCTGTAAAGTCATTCAAAGCCTGTGATGATATGTATAAAATAATTGATTTTTTAAACAAGACATTAAAAAACAAACATGTTATTTTTGGCCTCACGAAAGATGCTGCCAAGGATACCATGAAAATATCAATTTATGAGGCTTGAAAACGGAGAAATTTATGCGAGTATTAATTAGTAATGATGACGGTATTAACGCGGCCGGAATTACACAGCT
>MVQK01000320.1 GCA_002067515.1 Pelotomaculum sp. PtaB.Bin013
CAGGTCTTAAAGAACGCTATGAGGCGCTGCTGGTGCCGGAATTTGTCAATTCGTCCATGCCGCCTGATGCGGCAGGAGTTATTAACTCTTATGTAAGGGATAACGGTGGACAAGTTCTCCTAATTTTTGACCCCGCCACGAAGGATTTAGGGGATTCGCCAAACCAGACTCCGCGGCTGGCCAACCTGGCCGGGGTCAGATATTTCATGCCCGCGCCCGGGGATCAGAGTTCCACTTACCTGGGTTATTGGTGTTTCACCTCGGCGGATAAAGGACGGGAGTGGGGAATTTCTCCGGGCAAGCTGGAGAAAGATAACGTGGTATGCAGTTACTCATACGGAAGGGTGCAGTTTGAACATTCCTGGGCAGTTAATGATGACGCCCAGGTAATTGCTTACGACAGCGGCGAGAATTTTAACAATCCCGTTATTACGGAAAAAAATTATGAAAGCGGGGGGGCGGCGGTTTATGTCAACATGCCCCTGGGGAAATACGAACTGCGTTCAGACGACCTGGCACTCCGGTCGGTGCTGCGGACGTTCCTGATTCGTTACGCTAAAGTACCGCGATTGGTTAACAGCCCCGGCGGCAAGGGGGGTATAGTTTTTAACCTGCACATTTGCAGCGGCGCTTACTTTCGGGCATTAATGGTAATGATGATGCAGGGTTTATTCCGGAAAGACGTTCCTTTGTCAATACACATAACAGCCGGCCCTGATACCTATAAGCTTGGAGACAACGCCGGGTTTTTCGCCGAGAACAAGTTCAAGGGCAAGCCTGTTTTGGAAGTGCTTCAGAACTACGGGGAAATTGGTTCGCATGGCGGCTGGATGCATAACTTCTTCGCCTATAATCTGCAATATATGCCGGTACAGAAAGCCGCCCAGTTTATTAATTGGAATTTTGACGCCCTGGAGACCGTAACCGGTAGAAAAGTCCGGGAATACAGCGATCCCGGCGGCAACCATCCATTATGGATAGATTCTTATCTTGAAGAACTTGGGGTTAACTCCTACTATTACGCGGGTGATTCCGGTTCCAGCCCGACTCACCCCCGTCTTGACGGAAAATATGCCAGTCAAAACATTTGGGCGTTTCCAATTTCACCTTACCATGAATTTGCTTCCTTTGAAGAAATGCAGCGAGGGGGCGTTTCTTCCGGGGAAGTAAAACAGTGGCTGGATGATTTGGTTGACTTTACAGCCGGGGAAAGGACGATCCGGATGGTTTATACCCACCCGTCAGACGCACGTTTTTGTCTGGACGCCATTCGGAACCTGGAAGATAAAGCCGCGGCGGAACAAAATAACGGCAGGATTACTATAGCGCCGATGAGCTGGTTCGCTGATTTTTTAAACCGCAACGCCCAGACTCGCTGGCAGGTAAAGAAACAAGAAAGCGGGGGCTATGTCATCGATCTGGAAAACCCTGAGGGGCTGAAAGATATTACCGTGGCGGTCTATGTGGGTGATAGCCAGGATTATGTTATCCGGGGCGGCAATGTAAAAAGTGTACAGGAAGATGGATGGCTTTATCTGACCATTACTACAAACCGTCAAAAAAAACACCTGGAGGTGCGCCGGGCTTAAACATAATTCTTCGTAACCGAACAAACTCCTGCAGCCGGGCGCCACATGATTTTAAAAGGGTTTGTAAAACATTTGGCATGATGATAAACTACTATTTGGGTGATGAACATGAGTTTGAATTGCGGTCTGGTAGGACTGCCCATGGTGGGAAAAACCACTATATTTAACTTGCTCACGGGAGCGAGTATGGAAACCTCCAACTTTTTAACCGGAAAAACCGAAACAAATGTGGGAATAGCCAAGGTGCCGGACAGCAGGGTGGATTACCTGAGCGGTTTGTATCGGCCCCGCAAGACCACTTACGCCCAGATCCAGTTTAGCGACGTGCCGGGTTTAGTGCGCGGTTCCAGTCAGGGTAAAGGAGTCGGCAACCAGTTCTTGAACACGATCCGGAACGTGGACATGCTTGCTCATATAGTCAGAGCATTCAGCGATCCGGATCTCCCGCATGTGGACGGCAGTCTCAACCCCTTGCGGGATGTTGAGACAATAAATATGGAGCTCCTGTTTGCCGATATGGAGATAATCGAAAAAAGGATTGGAAGAATAAAAAAAGGAAAAAAAGTTAAAAAAGAAAACGCGCTGGAGCTTGAAATTTTAGAAAAATGCCTTGAAGCTTTGGAAAATGAAATATCCATCGCCCGTCTGGAATTAACTGATGAAGAAAAATTCGTGTTGAAAAATTTCAGTTTTTTGACAGAGAAACCGTTATTGCTGGTAGTTAACACAGATGAGCAGCAGTTTAAGTCGAAGTCTTACCCGGGCAGGGATGATTTGGAAGCATACGCTGCCGGACATGGTCTTCCGGTTCTGGAGATCTGTGGTAGAATGGAAATGGAAATTAGCATGTTGCCGGACGAGGATAAAGAAATGTTTTTAACCGACCTTGGTGTCGCCGAGTCGGGAATAGATCGTTTAGCGCGTGCAACATATGATTATCTCGGTCTGATTTCTTTCTTTACTGTTGGAGACGATGAAGTGAAAGCATGGACGATTATGAAGGAAACTGATGCCAAGCGGGCGGCCGGTAAAATTCACTCCGACCTGGAGCGGGGTTTTATTAAAGCAGAAGTAGTGAAATACCGTGATTTATCGGATTTAGGGAGTATGGCCAAAGTAAAAGAAAAGGGACTGTACCGTCTTGAAGGCAAGGAATATATCGTGGAAGACGGTGACGTGATAAATTTCAGGTTTAACGTTTAGTTGAAAATATTTATTTCGACCGGCCGGAAAGGAGTAGTATAACAAAATGACGAAACAAAGACAAAAACGCAAACTGGATCACATAGAATATGCCCTACGACTGGGAAAGCCGGAAACTTCCAGTGGTTTCGAGGAAATCCGTTTAATTAATGATTCCCTGCCTGGTTTTAGTCTGGGTGACGTTGATACCACTTGCGTTTTTATGGGCAAGAGACTTGCAGCGCCGTTGTTGATCAATGCCATAACGGGCGGGCACCCGGCAGTGGCAAACATAAATAAGAGCCTGGCCAGAGTGGCGCGGCAAACCGGTGTGGCGATGGCGGTGGGATCGCAGATGGCCGGGCTGGAAGACCCCGGATT
>MVQK01000321.1 GCA_002067515.1 Pelotomaculum sp. PtaB.Bin013
AAGAAATTAGGGACTCGGCTAAGATTGCCACGCAACGGGCCATTAATGGTGATTTTCAACCTTATCGATGCTCATCACCCGTGGAGATCCTCATTGAAGTAATTTGGCCCGGTTATGCCGACGCCTTATGCCTTATCCCCGGCGTGATACGAAAAGGGGGCAGGGAGGTGTCCTTTACCGGTGACTGGTTTGATGCGATGGGGATAATGTCGCTTTTCGTGAATTGGATAAGCGATATGCCCGGGTTGTTTTAAAAATGTTTGATAACAACCGGGATTGTATATATACTATTATAAAAATGTAAATATTTGTGGAGGGCAGGATATGGGCAGCGTATACGACACTTTGCTGGAAAGAGGATATATCAAGCAGATGACCCACGAAGAACCTTTAATCAATTTATTGAAAAATGAGAAGGTTACTTTTTATATAGGTTTTGACCCGACCGCGGACAGCTTGCACGTGGGACATTTTTTGCAACTGATGGTAATGTCCTATATGCAGAAAGCAGGCCACCGGCCGATCGCTTTAATTGGCGGTGGAACGGCCATGGTGGGGGACCCGAGCGGCAAAACCGACATGAGAAAAATGATGACGCCGGAAACTATCCGGCACAACAGTGAGTGTTTTAAGAAACAACTGTCAAGATTTATTGATTTTAATGAAGAACGGGCCATCATGGTTGATAACGGGGAGTGGCTGCTGCGGTTAAACTACATAGATTTTCTCAGGGAAATAGGCGTGTATTTTTCTGTTAACAGGATGCTGACGGCGGAAAGTTATAAGAACAGATTGGAAAGAGGCCTAACGTTTTTAGAATTCAACTATCAGTTGATGCAAGCTTATGATTTCTTGGAATTATACAGAAAATATAATTGCGTCATACAGTTAGGCGGAGATGATCAGTGGTCTAATATTCTGGCGGGAACAGATCTGATCAGAAGAAAAGCAGGCGTGGAAGCCTATGGTTTGACCTTCACATTGCTTACGACCAGTGAAGGCAAAAAAATGGGAAAGACAGAAACCGGCGCTTTATGGCTGGATGCCGAGAAAACCAGTCCTTATGAATTCTATCAATACTGGAGAAATATCAATGATCCGGACGTGGAAAACTGCCTGGCGCTGTTAACCTTTTTGCCCATGGAAGAGGTTAAGAGGCTCGGCAGCCTGCCGGGAGAACAAATAAATGAAGCAAAGAAAGTGCTGGCCTATGAAGTTACTAAGCTCATTCACGGAGAAGATGAGGCGGTCAAAGCCAGGAGCGCGGCCGAATCTTTATTCGGCGCCGGAGATAATTTTGAAAACGTGCCCACAACTACATTAAACAGGGAGCATGTTTCCGGAGGAACGGGAATTTTGGATTTAATGCTTCTGGCAGGGTTGATTTCTTCCAAAGGAGAAGGAAGAAGGTTGATTACCCAAGGGGGCGTGTCAGTCAACGGCAACAAGGTGGATGATATGTTCTTAATGCTTAAGGAAAAGGATTTTGTTGACGGAAAAATGATGATTAAAAAAGGGAAAAAGGTTTATCACCAGTTTATCGTTAAATAATCCTGTAGAAATACTTTAAAAAATATTGTTGTAAAGATCTCTTTATATAGAGATCTTTTTTATTTCCTTCTGCTATCGTTTCGCGTCGTCAGTCATAAATTAATGTTGATATGATATTTGGGCACATGAGGAGGTGAGTATATGTTTAAAAGAAGACGGCCGTACAAGAAAGCTTTTATTATTATGGTTGTCAGTATTTCCCTTATGGGAATATTAATGTTGTTGGACATAAAATTAAGGGACGTTTTTTTTAACGTCGCTGAAGTTAAAGCTGTTCAGCTGGTTACCGAGGCGATCCAGGAGTCATTACATGAAGAGGCTACGAGTGAAAATATTCGTTATCAGGATTTGATATATATTCATAAGGACAACGAGGGTAGAATAACCTTGATGCAGGCTGATACGCTCAGAGTAAACAGGATTGCGTCAAACACCTCAATGGCCGCGCAAAAAGCATTAGAAAACTTGAGGTGGCAGTCTTTTAGCATTCCCATTGGCCAGGTGTTCGGATTTCCTATTTTCGCTAATAGTGGGCCTAGATTAAGGTATAGTATTATGCAAGTGGGATCGGTCAAGTTTAATATAACTGATAAATTCGAATCGGCCGGTATTAACCAGACCAAGCATACAATCTACCTCAACCTGGATACGAACGTGCGCATCGTTGTGCCGTCTAAATCCGGCGAAGCGGTAATATCTACTCAAATGCCGTTGACAGAGAATATCATAGTCGGCAGTATTCCAGATACCTTTGTGACGTTGCCGGGTGGTATTTTGGGCAATGTGTCCGGCAAATAAAAAATATTATTTGTGTTAAAAATATTATAAAACGCCTTGACAGAATACGACGGCTTATGATAAATTAATAAACGTTGCGGCGCGGGTAAAATGAAAGGTAAATGGACCAACAAATACCTGTTTACACGAGCCGGTGAAAAGTGATAAGATAGCAGATGTCGCCGCTAAAAAGGCGGTGAACGAGCAAGAGGTCTTTGAAAACTAAACAGTGGATGGATGGAAATCACAGTAGTCAGAAGTCAGTAGTCAGTAGTCAGAATAAATTGCAGGCGCGAATTTATTAGCGCATCAATAAGACTGCCGGCGATAGACAACCGGCTACTGAAAGCACATGACTCTCGTCGAAGCGAAAGCTAGAAGCGAGCAGTACATTCCGAAAGAAGAAAAAGAGCCAAGAAAACAAACTATTCAGATATAAATGGAGAGTTTGATCCTGGCTCAGGACGAACGCTGGCGGCGTGCTTAACACATGCAAGTCGAACGGAGGTTACGAGGAAGCTTGCGAATTGTAACCTTAGTGGCGGACGGGTGAGTAACGCGTGGATAACCTGCCTGTCAGACCGGGACAACACCGGGAAACTGGTGCTAATACCGGATACGCTCGTTGGTACGCATGTACTAATGAGGGAAGGGGAAACCCGCTGACAGATGGGTCCGCGTCCCATTAGCTAGTTGGGGGTGTAAAGGACCACCAAGGCGACGATGGGTAGCCGGCCTGAGAGGGTGGACGGCCACACTGGAACTGAGACACGGTCCAGACTCCTACGGGAGGCAGCAGTGGGGAATCTTCCGCAATGGGCGC
>MVQK01000322.1 GCA_002067515.1 Pelotomaculum sp. PtaB.Bin013
ATAAAAAATGCGATTAGGGTAGCGATGGAATCAGTTGATAATTATCTGGTGGACTCTATCAGGGATAGTATTACGCTTGCCGAAAAGAAAGAGGTTGATTGCGCCAATGCACAGGGAAGTGGTTAACGCCGGAATTTTGGGGATTGGGACCTATGTACCGGAGCGAATTCTTACCAATACAGAATTGGAGAAAATGGTAGATACCAGCGACGAATGGATTCGTTCCAGGAGTGGAATATGCGAAAGAAGGATTGCCGGACCGGAACAGGCCACTTCGGATCTGGCTTCAAATGCTGCCAGGCGGGCGCTTGCTGATGCGGGGACAGCGCCTGAAGAAATTGATCTGGTTATTTGCGCCACAGATACGGCGGATATGATTTTTCCGGCTACCGCCTGCCTGGTGCAGGACCGAATCGGAGTTAAAAAAAAGGCGGGGGCCTTTGACCTGGCGGCCGGGTGTACCGGATTTATTTACGCGCTTACCGTGGGCAGCCAGTTTATCGTTGCCGGAGCCTGCCGGAGAGTACTGGTTATCGGGGCCGAAACCATGTCCAGAGTCATTGACTGGGAAGACCGGAGCACCTGTGTGCTTTTTGGTGACGGCGCGGGCGCGGTGGTTTTAGGGCCGGTATCTGCAGGAGAGGGTATTTTAGCCACCAAGCTATACTCCGATGGTTCCGGAGGACCCCACCTGCTGCTTCCGGCCGGGGGTTCCAGGCGCCCGGCCAGCAGTGACACATTGAATAGCAGGCTTCATTATTTGCAGATGAACGGTAGGGAAGTTTTTAAATTCGCGGTCAGAGTTATGGGGGAGGCTGCTGAAGAAGTCATTGCTGAAGCCGGGCTTAATAAATCAGATGTTGACTTTTTTATCCCCCACCAGGCGAATGTCCGGATCATTGAACCGGCTGCCAGAAGGCTAGGCGTACCTATGGAAAAGGTAATGGTCAACGTGGATCGGTACGGTAATACATCGACAGCCTCAATACCGCTGGCGTTGGAAGAAGCTGTACGTGGCGGCAGGATTAATAAAGGCGACCATGTTGTCGTGGTAGGTTTCGGTGCGGGTTTAACCTGGGGCGCAGTAGTAATTAAATGGTAATACTTTTCATGTAAGTAAATTTATGGTATATTCTTTTTGTAGTTATTTTTTATTATAATAAATTATTTTAAATTATTGTACAGGGGGCGGGGGGTATTGTTCCGTACCGCATTATGTGACTTGTTGGATATTGAGTACCCTATTATTCAGGGCGGTATGGCCAGAGTGTCCACTGCCGAATTAGCCGCTGCGGTTTCTGAAGCGGGCGGGCTCGGAATTATCGGATCGGGCACTATGCCTGCTGATTGGCTCAGGAAGCAAATTCTTCTGGCCAGACAATTAACCAAAAAACCTTTCGGCGTCAATGTGATGCTGCTTTCACCTTATTTGGAAGACATAATGACCCTGCTCAAGGAAGAGCCTGTGGCTGTGATTACCACAGGTGCGGGAAATCCCGGCAAATACGTTCCTTCTTTGCGGGAGGTGGGCACGAAAGTAATACCGGTGGTATCTTCGGTAGCGCTGGCGAAAAGGCTGGCCCGCACCGGTGTTGACGCCCTGATCGCCGAAGGCATGGAATCAGGGGGGCATATCGGGGATATAACTACCATGGCCATGGTTCCGCAGGTGGTGGATGTTGTTGATATTCCGGTGATAGCGGCCGGCGGCATTTTCGACGGCCGGGGGTTTGTAGCCGCGCTGTCGCTGGGAGCGGTGGGAGTGCAAATGGGTACCCGCTTTATGTGTGCCAGTGAATGCACAATCCACCCAAATGTAAAAGAAGCGATTATTAAAGCCAAAGATCGAGACACGACGATCACCGGCGCTTCACTTGGACATCCGGTGCGATCATTGCGAAACAAGTTCACCAGGAAATACAAGGAGCTGGAAAATAAAGGAGTGCCGGCGGATGAGCTTGAAAAGTTAGGCGTGGGCAGCCTCGCGGCGGCCATGGTTGAAGGGAATGTCGAAAACGGTACGGTCATGGCCGGACAAGTTTGCGCCATGGCAGGCAAAATTCAAACTTCCCGCGATATTATCTTAGAAACATTGGAAGAAGCCGAACAGGTAATTAGCAATATTAGCAAACTGGTGGTGAAAAAATCTTGAAAGTGGCTTTTGTCTTTCCAGGCCAGGGCTCTCAAAGTGTGGGGATGGGCCGGGAGTTTTACGAAAACTATCCGGAAGCTCGCGCTGTTTTTGAAAAGGCTGACCAGGCTCTGGGGTTTTCTATTTCTGAAATGTGCTTTGCCGGGCCGGAAGCGGAATTGAACAAAACGATCAACACCCAGCCGGCGGTTCTGACTGTCAGTATGGCCTGCCTGGAAGTGATGAAAAAGGCAGGCGGTTTGGCGGCATCAGCCGTGGCGGGGCATAGTCTGGGTGAATACAGCGCCCTGGTGGCTGCGGGATCGTTATCCTTTGAAGATGCTGTGCGGTTGGTGCGCAAGCGGGGCCAGTACATGCAGGAAGCTGTTCCCCTCGGTGAGGGAGGGATGGCCGCTGTCATGGGACTGTCCGGCGAAGAGGTCCAGGAAGTATGCCGGAAAGCTTCCAACGCTGGAATTGTCGAGGCGGTAAACTTGAACTGTCCCGGCCAGGTGGTTGTGGCAGGGGATAACAACGGATTAAAGGCTGCCGGGCTGCTGGCCAAGGAAGCCGGGGCCAAGCGTTTTATACCCTTGACGGTTAGCGCCCCCTTTCATTCAAGCATGATGAAGCCTGCCGGTGAAAGACTGGCTGCTGACCTGGACAAAACATCTGTTGCTGATCCGGATGTGCCGGTGGTGGCAAATGTTACTGCTGATTTTGTCCGCACCGGGGAGGATGTTAGGGCTTTATTGGTTCGCCAGGTCTACAGTCCGGTTCGCTGGGAGGAGAGTGTACGCCGGCTCGTTTCCGCCGGAGTGACAACCGTTGTCGAGATTGGTCCCGGCAAGGTCTTGAGCGGTCTGGTGAAGAAAATTAGCCGGGATTTGCAAGTATGCAATATTGAAGACCCGGCTTCTTTGGAAAAAGCCCTTGCGCTTGTCGGGGAGGTTGGCTAAAATGGTTCTTAACGGCAGAACTGCCATTGTCACCGGTGCTTCCCGCGGTATCGG
>MVQK01000323.1 GCA_002067515.1 Pelotomaculum sp. PtaB.Bin013
TCACGATATTAGTTATTACCTGAGGATCGTCAGGCAGGTGGTAAGAGCAAATAAACATTTTTGGTTTGTCCCTGGCAATAGCTCCTTTTGCTCCAATAAGAGCTTCCCGTTCGGCCCCCTCGACGTCCATTTTAATAAAACCAATTCTTTCATTCGGTACAAGGTCTTGAATCACTGTATCTATTTCAACTACCTCAATGGGAGTTGAATCAATTGCTTCAACTCCACTCAGCAGAGAATGCCCCACCCCGCTCTCGGTAAGCCTCAAGCCCATACTGCCACCCGTGCTCCATACTCCCTTGCCAATAAGGAGCACTTGGCCGGAATCGATGTGGGATGAAAGGTTGCGTCTTAAACACTCATAGTTCCTTTTCTCGGGTTCGAACACAATAACCCGTTTAGCGCCTTTTTTTAGACACCACAAAGTAAATAAACCAATATACCCTCCACAATCGATTACAGTGTCCCCCCTGGAAATCAAGTCACCTATGTATGTGTTGTGGTATAAATCATATTTAAATAAATATTGGTCTACATCCAGCCCGGGGTTTTTTTGCAATGGTATCCATAAATCAGGAAAGAAATCACTTTTGTATAAACCAATACTAGTCTCTTTATCTTGCATAATTAATGAAAAAGCAACCGGCTTTACCATTGGTTTATTTAGAATAATTTTAAATACTTGCATCCACCCTAACCTTTTCAAACTGCCGCTAATCTTGGCTATTATAAAATTAATGCGCCACATTATTATTTTTATTATTTTCATTACAACATCCTCTTTCAGATTAGTTAATTAATCACGTGCAAATACTGTTTCATATATTCATAAGTCATTCTAATGCCATTTTCAATATCCACCACCGGAAACCAATTCAAATGCTCTTTAGCCTTGCTGATATCCAAATAAACAGAAGGAACATCACAAGTCCTTGGCTTTTGGTAATTTACAGTTAACTTTTTCCCCTCACAGCGTTCCAGTATATTAATCAATTGATTGATACTAAGTCCAACACCGGAACCAATATTAAACAACCGTTCTTCCCCTTGATAATTGATTGACTTAACAAAGGCGGAAATTACGTCGTCAATGTATATGTAATCTCTGATTACTTCACCATTTCCCCAAACATATAAGGGTTTTCCATCCAATATATATCTAATAAAAGCAGGAATAACCCCTTGCGAGAAGCCGGTAAATTTGGGGCCATACGGATTGGCCAATCGAAGGATTATATATTTAAGTCCATACTTTTTTTCAAAAATATAAAGGTATTTTTCAATAGCAACTTTGGTTGCTCCGTAAGAAGAGATTGGGTGAGTGGCAAAATCCTCCTTTATCGCTGTATCAGCCGAATGAATTCCATATACTGTGCCGCCGGAGGAAGGAAATATTATTTTCTTTACTTTATGCTTTACACACATAATTAGTATTTTTATGGTACTGATTAAATTCGAGGTAATATCATAGATGATGTCTGCGTCCGATGTGGACGGTGTGGTGGTATAAGCAAGATGAAAAAGAATATCGGTATTGCTTATAACCTCTTCCAAAGAGAAATCGTTTGAGATATCGCCCGGGTAGAGATGTATTTTCCCCGCTAACTCATTCAATAATTTATTATTAAAAACACAGTCGAAAGCATTAACTTGATCAGTCAATGCAACTAATTCTTTGCAGAGATAGCCGCCAATGAAACCGTTCGCGCCTAAAACCGTGCATCTAAGCGCTTTCAAATCCCTGATGGCACCTCCTCATAAATTTTCACACCGTCTACCATGGAATCATATCTCAAAGCTTTTTCCGCTAGTATTTCACCGTAATATTCTTCCAGTTCATTCACATAAGCGGGAATCGATTTTGGTTTCACCGCCTTTGCCGAAAGAGCTGGAAGAAGATTACGGTCCCGGCATAAACGCATTATTAAATGAGCTAATTGTGCCGTATCCCCTTTTTCAAACAACAAGCCGTTTTTTTCATGCTGAATCACTTCTGACATGCCACCAAGGTTTGTCGCGATAACGGGTGTGTTAGTCGCTTGTGCGGAGTAAATAACTAACGGCGTATTTTCATACCAAATAGACGGTACTACTAAACAATCTATTTGGGAAAAAACAACACCAATTTCATGACTTGGAAAAGTGCCGCAAAAATGTATCCGCCCGTCACCGCCGGCAATCTCTTTTAGGCACGCTGTGTACTCAGGCACTTCTTCCAGTTTTCCATATATAAATATTTCAATTGGAATATCCTTTGGCAGTAAACGAACTGCCTCTAATAAAACATGAACCCCCTTATGTTCGGCAACTGTACCGATAAAACCCAAACGAACCTTTGCACCGGCAGTTTTTAAACGTTGTTCTTCAATATTATTTAAATTGATTCCATAAGGCACGTAACGTATTTTATTAAGCTCAAAACCATGTCTTTGCAAAACCTGTTTCAATAAATGAGTGGGCACAAGAATTCTGTCTATATGATTTATCGTTTTTTTTAGAAAATCTGCTCTCGATACCACCGCGCGCAATAACGGCAAATATCGCTTTTCCGGACACCAGCCTTGTTTCGCTAACCATATCAATGATTTAAACAACCAACATGGCATTAGATTTAAATAACTTCTATTCAACATATGAGCAAAGCAATTCATGCTGTTCGCTCCGGGTCCTTCACATATTGAATTATCTGCTAAGCGCAGTTGACATTTGGGGCAAACAGCCCAGAAGTCTGTCGCAGTAAAAACAGTGGGAATGTTAAGTTTCACACATTCAGTTATAAGAGAAGCAGACAAGTTGCCTAAATGAAAAGCGTGGACGATGTCAGGCCGTTTACTTTTTAATAAATCACTGAAATATTCACTAAAGATTTTATTGTTATATTCAAACTCCCACAATTTATTTAGCGAGATTGATTGTTTATAATAATGGTAAAATCGTTGCACGAAAATACCATCATAAAGATAATTATCGAAGTGTTTATTTTTACATAATTCCATATTAAGGGGAAAACCGGTCCATAATTCGACCTGATGGCCGCGTTTCTGCAATTCTTTTGCCGTATCATAGGTCAATATTTCCGTACCGGCAAAAAACTCAGGGAGGAACTGATGAACTGTAAG
>MVQK01000324.1 GCA_002067515.1 Pelotomaculum sp. PtaB.Bin013
GTCTTGGACAAGATTAAATCAGCTTATGAAATGGCCATGGAACGTTTTCAGCAAAGGAAAGAAGTGCCTCGCTCGGAAATTGACCGGCTGGAGTACATGCCGGTGGGAAGAGCTATAGCCGCTAATTATCTCAGGGAAAGCAATTACGATATTTTCGCTGAAATGGGCAAGCACTCCGAAAATTATAAAAAGTACATAATCGAAGGTATGCAGGAAACCTTTTTGAACAATATCCTGCCGCCCGTCGACAAATCTTCCTGGGCGACAAACAAGAGGGTGATGGAAGGGGTGCTGCTGATTAAAGAGGACAAACAGGCGGTAGAGGAAGTTTATGGCCGGCTGGAGTACCTTTTCAAGTATTACGAGCAGACCCTGGTGCAAACTTACAGTCAATTCAAAGATGATTATAGCGCGAAGATCAGCGCAACTGCCAGGTCGATGGGTAAAATGACCGGGGGAAAACTGAAGATTGATCCTGAGAAACAACCGGGCTTCCGGGAAGAATGGTTGAAAATTCTTGGCCGTTTAAACGAACAGTATACTAAAGTACTGGGAGAACAGAAAGATAAACTGCGAAAGATCAATTAATCTCGCGCGGGAGTGTAATTAATATGGCCGTTGTGGAGGTAAGCATCGTGCCTGTAGGCACACAGTCGCCCAGCCTGAGTGAATATGTGGCTGGGTGTATTACGATACTTGAAAGCGCCGAAGGGGTTACTTATCAACTTAACCCCATGGGTACTGTCATAGAAGGGGACTTGAACCGTGTTTTGGAGATAATCCAAAAGATGCACGAGCACCCTTTTACAAGAGGTGTCGAAAGAGTGGTTACCACTGTTCGCATAGACGACCGGCGGGACAAGTCGTTGACTATGGCCGGTAAAGTAGCGGCGGTTAAGGCCAGGCTTAGACAGGGGCAATAATAATGAAATATTTTATTGAGCTGTTAAACAGCCTTAAACGGGGAGTAGTCGCTCCGGTTTATCTTTTTTACGGGGAAGAAACTTACTTGCGGGAGCAGGCTGTTTCACGTTTTAAGGATTATCTTGTCAAGGACGGCGGGTCTGGGCTGAACTATGACCTGATCGACGGTGAAGCGGTAAATCCGGCAGATATAGTGGCAAGAGCGGAGACTCTTCCATTTTTTTCTGATAAACGCCTGGTGGTGGTTAAGAATCCTCTTTTCTTAAAAAATAGACAGGCCGGTGAGTCAATTTCGGAAACTGAGGAGGAAGCGAAGGTTCCGGATAAAGAAAAACTGCTTTTGAATTACCTGGAGAACCCGCTAACTTCAACATGTCTTGTTTTTACTACCGGTGGGCCCGTGGATAAGCGTAAAAAAATATTTCGTTCAATTAAAAAAAACGGACGGGCAATAGATTTCACTTTTCTCAGAAAGGGGGAGCTGGGCCGTTGGCTGGCGCAAAAAGCCGGCGCGGCAGGCAAAAAATTCGATGCGGAGGCGGGAGACGCTTTCCTGGGATCCGTTGGCCCGTCATTGCAGAACTTGGTAATGGAACTGGATAAGTTGTTCTGTTACACAGCCGGACGCGAAGTGATTACTCTGTCAGATGTGCGCCGGGTATCCGCGCCCGGAGTAGAAGATAATATTTTTGCGATAGTCGACGCGATCGGCGGCAAGCGGTGCGGGGAAGCGCTGGCAGGTATTAAAGAAATGCTGGCGGCAAAAGAACCTCCCCTGCGCTTGCTTTCAATGATCTCCAGGCAGTTCCGCCTGCTGCTGCAAGTAAGTGATTTAACCGGGCGGGGCTGTTCGGCCCGGGAAATCTCCGGAAGGCTAAAAATACCTCCGTTTGTTTATCAAAAAATAGCCTCGCAATGTCACAATTTTGATCAAAGCCTGTTAATTGGAGTATTTGAATCACTGTCGGAGTTGGAAACAGCGGTAAAAGCCGGACGGCAGGAATTTTACCCGGCGATTGAGACGTATTTGTTGAAACTCTGCGTTTAGTCCGGTTATCCGGTTAACAGTGCAAAAATAAAAACCACCCTTATGATGTATAGGGTGGTTTTTCAGCCTTAACCCATTGACTTATTAAATCTCTTCATTAGACGTGATTTTTTGCGTGAAGCTGCATTTTTATGTAAAATACCTTTTGTTACGGCTTTGTCAATTGCTTTCACGGCATTGCGAAGCTTTATACCTGCTTCTTCAGCATTGGTTGCGCCCAAGGCTCCTTCGAACTTTCTGATGGTAGTCCGCAGCGCAGATTTGATCCGGGTGTTGCGTAATGTCCTTAAACGGATAATTTCGGCCCGTTTTGCTGCTGATTTAATGTTCGGCATATTTTTACTCACCCCCCAACGGGACCAATTTTACCATGCGCGGTGAAAAAATGCAAGCATGACTGGTATATACTTTCATATTTCAGGTAAAGCTACAGGTAATTGAAAAAGATTGGGGGTGAATTGAATATGCAATGGCTCGGATTGGTCATCAGGTTTGTTGTTTCAGCACTTGTTTTAATTGTGGTGAGCTGGCTTTCGCCCGGCTTTGTAGTGCATGGGGGATTCGTCGGGGCTTTAATCGCCGCGGTGGTAATTGCCGTGCTGGGCTACATTGCTGAAGCTCTCCTGGGTGAACGAATTTCACCAAGGAACAGAGGTCTCGTAGGCTTTATTACGGCGGCAGTGGTAATTTACCTAGCCCAATTTATTATTCCTACGCTTCTCAGTGTGAACCTGATTGGCGCGTTGATTTCCGCATTTATCGTTGGACTTATTGATGCCTTTGTACCGACTGTCATACGCTAACGGAGACGACCTTCATAAACTCTTCCTCCAGGACATAGAATTAATGAATGATTCCTGGAGGGAGGGTTTTTTATGTACCCATTGCCCGCCGCCGGCCGGTTACGGTATATGCGCGCCGGTCATGTCTGCAAATTTATTGCCCTGGCCGGGGTAGTTTTGATGCCGCTGTTATTATTTTTCCAGGTAACGGGCGCGGCGGCCTTGATGACGCTTAAGGAAAGCGCAGGTAGAATACCGGAAGAGGTCATCGCAGTGTTTTACCAGCGGGAACCGCTGAAAATACTGCAATGCGCCCTGCCGGTGCTATGCTGGGGCGGCTTCGAAGAGGATTCCCGAAC
>MVQK01000325.1 GCA_002067515.1 Pelotomaculum sp. PtaB.Bin013
CCCAAGTTGGCGGTTAGTTCATTATTAAGGATATACCTTATTAAAGGTCTTAGCATTGCAGCAGCCTGCTCTAATGTTTTTGGGGACGGTTCAGCAAAAATACCATGAACTATTAGATCAAATACTTCTTTAAACCCTGTTCCGCTAAACGATTTTAACATATCGCTTGCTCTTTTATTTTTAAAAACTTTATTTTTTTTATCGCAACAAAAAGTAATTATTTTATTTAATCCCGGATCTTCTCCGTTTGGAGAAATTAGTTCATTCCACTTACCTATTCTCGTTAAATGGTATCGAAGCGATGATTCAAACAAAGCCCTAAGAAGCATCGTTGCAGCGATTGGCATCCTTATGTGACTAATCATTTTTATTTCTATAGTTAATTGAATTAATCTCTGATCTTCAACAGGGCATTTTAAATCTTCAAAAAATATTGACGGTTTAGGCTCTCTGGGTAGTACTATATTTTTCTTACCACTATCTTTATTTATTTCATTATTTTTAGAAATAGATTCATTTTGCTGAATAGAACCTGCCTGTAAGTTTTGCTCGTCTTGAGTCCGTAGATTCTCTGTAATTTTAGGATTTTCGTTTTCAGATGAATCATCTAATGTTTTGTTTAAGCTCAACTTATAATTTGATAATTCTGGGTAATTATTAAACAACTCTTCAGGTGTTGTCCTAGTATTTGCCCATGGTTTTCCAGTATCAGACAATGGAAGCAAAAATGCCTTAGTAATACATTTTATTAAATCATCAAATATTTTTTTCGGAAGACCTGATTCTGGATATTCTCTTTCATTAAATGATAATTTTAATAATTCTTTAACACCAGACAACGTAAAAAAGCGGGTATATGGGTTAACAGTTAATTTTTCATCTTTTAGTATGTCTATCTCTTCCTGTGTCCACCCAGGCAAATCTAAGGCATATTTAAGTAAATGATAATCGCGTACATTTCGGCGTACATTCGGCTTTGATGCACCTAATCTCGATGCTATTTCGTTAATTGTTTCACCATGGTTAAACCATCTCGCAGCTCTCCTCATTTTGGCAATGGGAGACCATTTTTGGATTCCGGGTTCTGTATGACGCTTTGTTAGTACATTTTCTGCCATATTGCGATTTGGAGCCACATCAGCTTTTATTTGGCTGATATTTAATATGAGTTCCTCGCTATCCGCTTTTGGAAAACGCTTCTTATACTCTAGAGGTACAAGTGTTGGATTGAGGAGCATTTGACAAGCACAAACACGCCGGTTACCCTCTAAAACAACATGTTTTCCATCAATAATACATGTAATTATCCTATCGCCAGGTAGTAAACGTTTTTCACGAATAATATCACTCGCCAAATCAACAACTTCTTCATATTTTAAAAGTTGCAACCTAATTTCTTCCTGGGAAGCATTAATACTAGCATCAATCCTAGGGTTTAATTGATCCAAAATAAAGATCAAGTGTATTTAAAGTAGCTTCTGCCCAAGAAAAATCATCCATAGAAAAACCTCCAAGAATAATAAACTTCCTTTATAATGGGTTAAATTCTTCGACATTAAATAACAAATCCCTTCCAACTAAACCATATTAAGTCCACATAATTGTTAATAACATCATTTAAAGAATACTTTAATGTTTTAGCATCGGAACAAATTCGTAGTTGGCGACCTTTGGGTATACAATGCAACTCATATTCGGCCCCTATAAATGTACGATCTCTATCGCCCTCGGGTTCGGTCAAAACTCGGCGCTTTGCGCCTCAAACAGTTCCCTCACTTATCCTCGGGCTTCTTGCTCTTTGAATTAGGCCTCAAAATCGCCGCTTATGTATCCCCAAAGGTCACTTATCCACAATTCTCGAAAAGCATAATTTCTTATACAAATAAAAAAACAGGAGTCGTTAATCAGAAATTTTTATTCTGACTCCTGACTCCTGAATTCTGACTCCTGTTTTTTATTTAAGGATCTCCATCGCCGCGGCTTCCACCTCTTCAGCGGTTATTCCCATACCTGGTTTGAAAAACGTATTAATCTTGGCAGGCGAACCATAAGCAACATCTTTAAACAACCTGGAAAGTTGACCGTACGAGGATTCCATCAGCAATATCTGTTTATTGCTTGCCATCAATTCTTTAATTTGCGGAACAGGCAGCGGACGCAAGGTCACCGGGCGGAAATAACCGACTCGCAAACCCTTTTCCCGCATGGCTTCCACGGCCGCTTTGATCGCGCGGTAGACAATGCCGTGCCCGACAATCACCAGTTCAGCGTCTTCAATGCCGAAAGCATGGTACTCGGCCACCTCCGGACTGATCTTTTCATAGTCCTGTAGAGCGTCCATGACTAATTCGTAGAGTTCTTCCTCCATATTGTAGGTATTCCTGAAATGGGCGGGAGGCCTGTCCTTCCCGGGCACTCCTTCCTTGCCGACATAAGGCTCGGGGGGAATCAACTCGATGCCCCGTGCTTCCGGGTCATAAAGCGTCAGCGACTCGCGCATTTTGGCCTGGTAACCGTCCCCCAGCACGAAAGTGGGAAAGCGGTACTTCCACGCTGTGTTAAAAGCCTTGATTGTATAATCATAGAGTTCCTGGTGACTGGATGTGGAGTAAACTATACGCATACCCTCTCCATTGCCGCCGATAGTGGTCATCGTCACTTCCTGCTGGGAATAAATCACTGTGGCAGTGGACGGGCCGCCTCTCTGCTGGATAATCAATACAGTAGGCAAACGCATCATTTCTGCCATGGACATCGGTTCCTGCATCAGGGTGTTGCCCGGCCCGGCGGTGGCTGTAAAAGCTTTGCGACCGGCCATAACGCCGCCGATGGTAGTAAAACCGGCTGAAAGTTCATCTTCCGTCTGCAAAAAGTTTTTGTCATATTTGGGCGCCAGTCTTGTCCAATAGTGCATGATTTCGTTTTGCGGCGTAATCGGGTAGCCATACATGATGTCGGCCCTGGCTGCCAGCGCGGCCCAGGCAACCACCTCGTTGCCGGTCATAAACGCCCTTTTTTCCTGCTCAACTATTTTTTTTGACACTAGTGATCCCCCTTCGGTCAGTTTCCGTTAATAAATCACCAAAACGCCTTCTGCATGTACCTTGTCAAAA
>MVQK01000326.1 GCA_002067515.1 Pelotomaculum sp. PtaB.Bin013
CTGGCAAACTGCTCCGGGTCAACTGTCCATGAAGTCGCCGGGTCAATAATTGTTATGTCAGCGTCAGCGCAGGTCTTTAGTGTACCCTTGGAGATCCCCAACACCGAGGCCGGATTTATGGTCAGCTTTGAAATGGCCTGCAATGGAGTAAGCACACCGTTGGCGACCAGTTCGGTCCAGACCAGGCCAACCGCTGTTTCCAGGCCTACAAGACCAAATGGGGCGAGTTCATATTCTACATCTTTTTCCTCAATGGTGTGCGGGGCATGGTCGGTAGCAATAACGTCAATAGTGCCGTCGGCCAATCCATCCTTTACCGCGGCCACATCGGCGGCAGTGCGCAATGGCGGGTTAACCTTAGTGGACGTATCGTAACCAGCTACTGCCCCGTCATTCAGGCTGAAGTGGTGAGGCGTGACTTCGGCGGTAACTTTGACGCCTCTGGCTTTAGCTTCGCGTACCAGTTGGACGGAACCGGCAGTGCTGACGTGAGCGATGTGCAAGCGGCAACCGGTTTCTTCGGCCAGAAGAATATCTCTGGCCACCATCACTTCTTCCGCGGAAGACGGTATTCCCTTCAAACCAAGTACGGTGGACATGTATCCCTCGTGCATTGCTCCGCCGGCGGAAAGATTCTTATCTTCACTGTGGGATATTATAGTCAGGCCGAGCATCCGGGCATACTGCATGGCCCTGCGCATTAAGCCGGCGTTCATCACGGGCATCCCGTCATCGGAAAAAGCCACCGCTCCGGCTTCCTTCATATCACCCATTTCAGCCAGTTCCTCACCTTTGCTTCCCCTGGAGATAGCTCCTATAGGATAAACATTTGAGGTTCCCTTTACAAAGGCGGTGTTTTTTATATGTGAAATTATAGCGGCGTTGTCGGCCACGGGGTTGGTGTTGGGCATGCAGGCCACAGTAGTAAAGCCGCCACGCGCCGCGGCGCGGGTGCCGCTGAAAATGGTTTCTTTGGCTTCAAATCCAGGCTCGCGCAAGTGCACATGCATATCGATTAAACCCGGCGCCACCAGCTTACCGCTGACATCTAACACTTCAGCGCTACCGGCGTTTAAATTTACCCCTATTTTAGCAATTTTGCCGTCAGCGAGCAGAATATCCTTCTCGACAACTTTTCCGGTGCCCGGGTCGATCACTGTTCCGCCTTTAATGAGCAATCTCATGCTGGTTACCACCTCCGGTCAGCAGGTAAAGCAATGCCATGCGCACCGCTACTCCGTTAGTTACTTGTTCATTTATTACAGACTGAACTCCATCCGCCACCTCCGGGGCAATTTCCACACCCCGGTTCATCGGACCCGGGTGCATTACCAACGCGTCCGGCGCGGCTAGTTTAAGACGTTCAGTATTTATCCCAAAAAGCTGGCTGTATTCGCGCAGCCCGGGGAATAATCCCTGTTGCTGCCTTTCCGTTTGAATCCGGAGAATGTTGATTACGTCAGCATCTGCGATGGCTTCCTCAATACTGGCGTAAATCATTGCACCAGTTTTTTCAATTCCCTGGGGGAGAAGTGTGGCCGGTCCTGACAACCTTACCTCGGCGCCCATTTTGGTAAAACCCCAGATATCAGAGCGGGCTACCCGGCTGTGTAAAATATCTCCGATGATTGCTATCTTCAGCCCTTCCAAACGGCCTTTTTTCTCTCTCACGGTAAACAGATCCAATAAAGCCTGGGAAGGGTGCTCATGGGCGCCGTCTCCGGCATTAATAACCGGGGCGTTAATAGTTCGGGCCAATAATTCAGCCGCACCTGCCATCGGATGCCGAAGCACTACCAAATCCGCACCCATGGCGGCGATAGTACGGGCAGTATCCTTTAATCCTTCCCCCTTGCTAACACTGCTTGTTCCCGCGGCAATATTAACTGTATCTGCACTTAAGTACTTGGCTGCCAGCTCAAAGGAAACCCTGGTGCGAGTGCTGGCTTCATAGAATACAGTTACTACTGAACGACCCCGCAAGGTAGGTACCTTTTTAATTTGCCTTTTAATTATCTCCTTCATTGGCGTGGCAGTATCCAATATCAGTTTTATTTCTTCGGCCGGGACAAACTGCAGGCCAACTAAATCTTTGCCACTAAGTCCCATCTATTTACCCTCCAAGCTCAAAAATAAAGACCCCTGTCTGGTTAATTACCGGGCTGGGGCCTTAAAGGGAAGATTTCCGGAACCTGTTCCCTTTCCGGCCTCGCAGGACCGTACTTTGTTAGGATGGAGCCGGATTAAGTCGTCAAATTCCGGTTGCCGGCCGGTGTCTCTTTTGACGACCTGATTTTTTACTTAGCCAGGGGGTTCGAATATTATCACTCTGTCCTCACCGTCTATTTCTGTCAAACGTACTAATACTGATTCTTTGCTTGAAGTCGGTACATTTTTACCGATATAATCAGATCTGATAGGTAACTCACGGTGGCCTCTGTCAACAAGAACAGCTAATTGAATTACTTTAGGTCGTCCCAGATCTATTATTGCGTCAAGGGCCGCTCTTATTGTGCGGCCTGTATAGATGACGTCATCCACCAGGATCACTTTTTTACCGGAGACAGGGAAGGGTATTTCTGTTGATCTGACCAAGGGATGATGAGCTAAAGTAGTCAGGTCATCACGGTAAAGAGTAATATCCAGAATCCCCACCGGTGTTGTACACCCTTCGATCTCCTTGATCCGTTCAGCAAGACGTTCTGCCAGGGGAGCGCCTCTGCGGCGGATACCAATCAAAGCCAGATTTTCTATGCCTTTATTTCGCTCAATTATTTCATGGGCGATGCGGGTTAAAGAGCGACGAATCCCTTCTTTATCCAGGATTTGCGCTTTCTCTTTAATCATGCGAAACCTCCGTGGTTTTTCAGTGAACAATTACGTATGCCGGGAGTTTAACCAAAATAAAAAACCTGCTCACCACCGGTAAGCAGGCATAGTTGGCCTCGTTAACCATTTCTATGAATCCTTACCGGTCTCACGGGACCGATTTCAAGGTACTTATCATTAATTAGTTTATAGAAAATAGAATAACGTGTCAATAGATAATTTATTTAGCTATACGTCTATTTGTAGAAACAGACATTGCGCCATCCTTATCCAACTC
>MVQK01000327.1 GCA_002067515.1 Pelotomaculum sp. PtaB.Bin013
TAGCCATTATGTGATAGGCATGGTATCTTAGTATTAATAAAACAGGAAGGGTGATTAGCTGATGAAAGTTGTAGGTATTAACGGCAGCGCCAGAAAAGATGGGAATACCGCTATTCTAATCAAACGGGTTTTCGTAGAACTGGAAAAGGAAGGCATCGAGACGGAATTAATCCAGTTGGCCGGCGAGAAGATCAGAGG
This sequence comes from Pelotomaculum sp. PtaB.Bin013, assembly GCA_002067515.1. Lineage (GTDB taxonomy): Bacteria > Bacillota > Desulfotomaculia > Desulfotomaculales > Pelotomaculaceae > Pelotomaculum_D > Pelotomaculum_D isophthalicicum. The sequence goes on from MVQK01000327.1 coordinate 199, forward strand.
ATGTCTGGCCTGTATGAAATGCCTGGAAAATAAAGATAAGCGTTGCTCCAACGATAGTGATTCATTTAATATGTATTTTAAAAAAATGTTGGATGCGGATGGGATTATCCTGGGATCACCAACTTACTTTTCCGATATGACGCCGGAAATGAAGGCGCTAATTGACCGGGCAGGTTACGTATCAAGAGCCAACGGTGATTTGTTAAAACGGAAAGTGGGGGCGGCGGTGTCCGTCGCGCGGCGGGCCGGAGCGATTCATACTATTGATTCGATAAACCACCTTTTTTTCATCAGCCAGATGATCGTACCCGGTTCAAATTACTGGAACCTGGGTATCGGCCGGGAAAAAGGAGAAGTTGAGGCCGATGCGGAAGGAATGCAAATCATGCGGGTTTTGGGTGAAAATATGGCTTGGCTGCTGAAAAAAATAAACGGTTAGTAACGCCTGTTTCATTTAATGTTAGATAGGCTTTTGTAAGACATAAGGTGCTGAAATATGAAATTTTTTGATAAAAACATTGACATTGTTATTTTTGATATGGACGGGACTATTTTTGATACTGAAAGATTGGCTATAAAACTATATATCGAGGCGTCACAATTGTTGGGAACACCGCTTGGTCTTGACATTCTTGAAAAATCAATAGGTTTAAATGCCGTGGCAACGGAAAAGTTAATGAAAGAAACCTATGGAGAGGATTACCCATACGGAAAGGTAAAAGAAAAGTTTTTGCAACTAAAGTTTGCTCATATCGATCAGTTTGGTCTGCCCATAAAAGAAGGAGTGAAGGAAGTTTTCAGGAAACTGCGGGAAAACAATGTGCCCATGGCGCTCGCCACTTCTACCGATCGTGACTTAACGGAAAAGTATCTGGGGATTTCAGGCTTAAATAAATATTTTCAGGTGATTGTATGTGGCAACGAAGTGGCAAAGAGTAAGCCGGAACCGGAGATATTTTTAAAAGCTGTCGATTTGCTTGGCAGCGAAGCTTCAAAATGTATTGTTCTTGAAGATTCAGAGAATGGCTTGCTTGCGGCAAGCCGGGCGGGGACAATTCCGGTTTTGATTAAAGATATCAAGTATCCGGCTGATAAAGTGAGAAAGCTTGCCTTTCGCGAATATGAAAGTATGATTGACATTATTAACTGTTTTGAATTTTGATAAGCATAATGCGTGAAACCAAAAATAAACAAGGTGGAGAGATAATATGCGAATTGAATGGAAGGGGCATGCCAGCTTTTTGTTGATCAGTTCCAAAGGGGTACGGGTGTTGACAGACCCGTTTGATCAGTATGTGGGTTACCCGTTGCCAAATGTCGAGGTGGACGTGGCAACAGTCAGCCACCAGCACGGTGATCATAATTACGTTGATTCGCTGCCGGGCAAACCGGTGATAATAGAAGGCGCCGGTGAGCATGAGGCCGCCGGGATTGTGATCAAAGGGGTAGCCACGTGCCACGATACGGAGCAAGGAAAAAAGCGAGGGAAAAACACAGTTTTTGTTATCAATCTGGACGGATTGAACATCTGCCATTTAGGAGATCTGGGTCATCTATTAACCTCTCAGCAAGTGTCGGATATAGGACAGGTTGATGTATTGTTTGTGCCGGTAGGAGGCTTTTATACCATTGACGCCAAACAGGCCTACGAGGTAGTGCAACAATTGCGGCCCGCTCTGGTTTTGCCCATGCACTACAAGTTGGATAAACGGGTTACGCTGCCTATCGCGCCGGTGGATGAGTTTCTTGGTCTTTTCCCACGAGTAGAAAAGAAATCGTTTTTAGATATAGATAAATCATCACTACCTGGAAAAACTGAAGTAGTATTGTTGGAGCTCAGATAATCTGGCAGATGCTTTTAATACAAGTCCCAAACCAAAACTGCTTTCTGTCTTTATAATGACGCAGAAAATAATGTTCCTATGGCAAAGTATCAAAAAGGACATGCTATTAGAAACGTCAAAAAAGCGGGGTGGCAATGCATGGGAAGTGACTGCGGCGATGAAAGCGGGAAGCGCTATGAACTGGCAACCTTTGCCGGAGGGTGTTTCTGGTGCATGGTAGCGCCTTTTGAAAGGCTGGAGGGAGTCATCAGCGTAGTGTCAGGTTACATGGGGGGACATAAGGAGCGTCCCACCTATGAAGAGGTTTGTTCCGGTGACACGGGGCACTGTGAAGTGGTTCAAGTTTGCTTCGACCCGGCTGTTTTACCCTATGAAAAACTTTTGGACGTTTACTGGCGGCAAATTGATCCGACAGATGAAGATGGCCAGTTTTACGACAGGGGAGAGTCTTACCGTACGGCTGTTTTTTACCATAATGAGCGACAAAGGCAAAAAGCGGAAACATCCAAAAGAGAGCTAATTGAAAGCGGCCGGTTTGACATGCCTGTTGTCACGCGGATTCTTCCGGCTTCCGTGTTTTATCCGGCCGAGGAGTACCATCAAGATTACCATAAGAAATTCCCCTGCCACTATGCCCGGTACCGCATGGGCTCAGGACGCGACGCTTTTATTGGACAGTACTGGGGAAAAGAAAAAGAATCCGGGAAAGAGCAGTTGAAAGAGAAACTGACCGAGCTTCAGTATGAAGTGACGCAGAACAACGCCACCGAACCGTCTTTCAGGAACGAATACTGGGACGACAAGCGTGAAGGCATATACGTTGATATTGTTTCTGGCGAACCGCTTTTCAGTTCCAAAGCCTCCTCCTTTATTTGTCATTACTGGCTGCCTTTACTTTACATAAAATTATTTTCTTAGCAAAAAATATTAAAGCAGTAAAATGATAAATGAAAGGATTGAAAGGTAAATGCAACAGCAACACATCCATTGTATTGTGAACGACTGTCATTACTGGGCACAAGGTAATAAGTGCGACGCGAATGAAATACTC
>MVQK01000328.1 GCA_002067515.1 Pelotomaculum sp. PtaB.Bin013
GCTGTTGTCCGTTAAAGAGCGCGGGCAAATGGAATACAATTTTTACTATGCCAGGTATGTTGATGGTGTAATCTATCCTGATAACGGTATTAGTGTGGCGGTAAACGGGGATACCGGCGAAGTAATCCGGTTTGATTTGAACTGGGGAGACACGCGTGATTTTCCGCCGGCGGCCGGCAGGATCACCCGGGAGCAGGCTGAACAAATATTCCGCTCTGAATCAGCTCCTGAATTGTATTACTTTCGCCCTAGCATGCCATACGGCGTGGAAGTCCCCGTAAGACTGGTCTACAAACTGCCGGAATCCCAACGGCAGGTTATTATTGACGCTTTAACCGGCAAACTCATGAGTAACGAAACAAACTATTATAATTACGACAAGCTATATAGCATTCCTGCTGGCGGTAAAGATAAGGTTAACAACTCTGTGCAACGGCAAGAGATTAAGCTGAACCCGGCTGAGGAAAACCAGGTTGATAAGCTGAAAAACCTGATTTCGAAGGATGAAGCCCTGAAGATAGCGAAATCCGCCGTGACAATTCCCATGAAATATGTTTTAACCAACAGCAGGCTGGAACAGGACTACCAGTTTAAGGAAAACAAGACCTGGAATTTTAGTTGGCAGGCCGGGGATAGTTCAGATAATGGCAGCATAGAAGTCTCCATCAACGCCGTCAACGGAGACCTGGTGGCATTTAGTCACTATTATAGCAGTTATGAGGATTCTAAATCGCCGGTGGTAAAGTTAAGTGAGGAAGAAGCCCGCCGCGTAGCGGAAGATTATATCAAGAAAAAACAGCCGGGCAAGTGGGCGCAAGTGGTATTTAGTTCATTACAGCCCATATCGGGGCCGGTGATTAACCCGCTGGAGGAGCCACAGCCACGCGCATATGTTATTAACTATACACGGGTAACCAATGGAGTGAAGTTTCCGCAAAACGGGTTCTACCTGGAGGTGAACAGCGCTACGGGCGAAATAAATTCGTACCGGATGACCTGGTGGGACGTGGAATTTCCCGCTCCCGCGGGTGTCATCAGCTGTGAAGCGGCAGCGGACAAATACCTTCGGGAAGCCCCGCTGACGTTGGGCTATCTGCGGCTGTGGGCGCCAGAAAAGGTCTGGAAGCCGCGCCAGGCGAGCACAGTGCATCTGGTTTATTACCAGCCAAACCTCAACTTTGCCATGCTGGATGCTTTCACCGGCCGGAATCTTGATGAAGAGGGAAAGATAGTTGCTTCATCCGGGGAAAAAGAAAGCTTCAGCGACCTAGAGGGCCATCCGGCCCGTGAGGCGGTGGAACTGCTGGCCGGCGCCGGCATAGTCGCGGGGGGTGACGGCAGGTTCCGGCCTGACGACCCTGTGACCCAGGCTGAATTAATCGCCATGCTGGTGAAAAGCTCCGGCCAGTCACCCGCGGCAGCTGTCGACGGCCGGGAACCGTGGTACCAGGGTTATTATGACATGATGCGCCCATAAGGCACTGTAACAGTGCCGCGGGCCATTAGGAAATCCGCCTTAAGCAAGCGGTAGGTTAAGGTATCAACGCAGGAAAATCCTGCAACCTATCATCTGCCAACTTATCCTGAAGGGAAACCGGACGGGGAGTGTAGCATGTTGGTAAAGGCATAAGTCAGCGTAGCTCCAACGCTGCGACTTAGTAATGCCGAGATGAAACATTGTGTATGAGGATAAAAGCTGGATTGCTTAAATGATAGTCAGAGGTTGGATATATTGTAGTCCCCGGCGAAACGGAGTTGCAACGCCGGCATCATGGCAGCGGTACAGCCATGTCGTACCGCAGTGCTTGATACTCATGATGAACCAGCCGTAAGAGAACGGAAAATGACGAAAGTCTTATCCGACAACACAATATGCTTTGTTCTAATGGTCTAAATGGGGACTAACCTAAACCGGAACGCCACAAAGATTGTGGCTATGGGTGATAGACCCTGAATATCCGGCAAGGAAGCAGAGCCCTCATAGTAGTCTGAGGACGGGAGAGCCGTCTACATGGCGAAGGGGGGCAGTTTACCTTTAATACTTTATAAGGAAAGGTGCGTGAGGCACTATGAGAAACCCGGTAAATGTATTAAAAAGCCTGACAGAAAAATCTCACGACCCGGAGTACAGATTCGAGCGATTGTATCGAAACCTGTACAATCCGGAATTTTACCTGACCGCCTACAAAAACATTGCACAATCGCAAGGAAGCATGACACCGGGCGTAGACGGTAAGACACTGGACAACATGAGCATGGGCAGGATTGACAGAATAATCGCTGCAATCAAAAGCCATGAGTACCAGCCCAACCCTGCACGCAGAGAATACATCGAAAAGAAAAACAGTACCAAGAAGCGTCCGCTCGGGATACCCTCAACGGACGATAAGCTCGTGCAGGAAATCGTACGTATGATATTTGAAAGCATCTATGAACCCACATTTTCCAAGCAGTCCCATGGATTCAGACCCAACCGCAGCTGCCACACGGCATTAGCGCATTTGCAGAACACGTTCACCGCAACGAACTGGTTTGTTGAAGGCGACATCAAATCCTGTTTTGACAGCTTCGACCATCACGTACTCATAAACATACTCCGCCGCCGTATCAAGGACGAATACTTCATTGCTCTCATGTGGAAGTTTCTTAAAGCTGGGTACATGGAGCAATGGGAGTACAAAACGACCTACAGCGGAACACCTCAGGGCTCGGGTATCAGTCCGATTTTGGCAAATATATACCTCAATGAGCTTGACAAATATATGGAGGAGTACAAATCTGAGTTTGATGTCAGCGAAGGTCGGCGCAGGACAACGCCTGAATACCACAGTGCAGTGAACGCCGTATACCTTGCAAAACGCAAGTATGCCAAAAAATGGAGTGCTATGGACAGGAAAGAACGTGAGTCGGCTGCCCGGCACATCAAGGAACTCCGAAAGAAAACACTTAAATTGAAGCCATTTCCTGTCTTTGACAAATCATTTCAGAAACTGCAGTATATCCGTTACGCCGATGATTGTGCGCCACGAAGGCGCATTTATGCAGCCTGAGTGGCTGCAAAGATGCAGCTATGCTGCACAGAAGATGAGGGT
>MVQK01000329.1 GCA_002067515.1 Pelotomaculum sp. PtaB.Bin013
TATCCCGGATGAGAAAAAAGGGATAGGGCAAAATGATGGAGAATAGTTTTATTTAAGAAAGAGGTTCAGGTTCAATGTCGGTCAAAATCGATTTGAGGGACCTCGCCCTGTCTGAACTGGCCGGTTTGATGCGGGAAACGGGGGCAGAGGTGTACCGGGCGAGACAGATAGCGGAATGGGTCTTTCAAAAAGGCGCCGGATCTCTTGAAGAAATGACCAACTTACCCCGGGATATGCGCGAGCGGCTGGCTGCTTTCGCCGGGATTGGGCGCGTTGAGGTCATGAAAAAACAGGTTTCCCGGGGTGGAGATACAGTAAAATATCTCTTCAAACTGGGTGACGGTCAAGCGGTTGAAAGTGTTTTGATGAAACACAACTATGGCAACTCCGCCTGTGTCTCCACCCAGGCCGGTTGCCGGATGGGTTGCCGTCTCTGTGCCTCAAGCCTGGGCGGTTTTGTCCGGAACCTGAGTTCAGGTGAAATTTACGGACAAGTCCTTGGCATGCAAAAGGACAGCGGGGAAAGGGTAAGCCATGTGGTGATCATGGGTTCCGGCGAACCTCTGGACAATTATCAGGCCACCCTTACTTTTATAAAAAACGTCACTGCTCCTTATGGCCTTAATATAGGCCAGCGCCATATAACTGTTTCTACCTGCGGCCTGGCGCCCCGGATCAGGGAGCTTGCAGGTGAAAAACTGGCGATTACCCTGGCGGTGTCGCTGCACGCGCCGAACGATGCTCTGCGGGACGAGTTGATGCCGGTTAATAAGAAATACCCGCTTCGAATTTTGATGGAGGCCTGCAGGGAATACGCGATAAAGACAGGCCGGCGGATTACTTTTGAATATGCCCTTATTGCCGGGGTTAACGATGGCCGTGAGTTGGCTGCCGAGCTGGGCGCATTGCTGGCGGGGATGCTCTGTCACGTTAATTTGATCCCGGCCAATCCGGTGCCGGAACGGGGTGTCCGGCCGCCTGCCAGACGAGGGGTTGTCATATTTAAAAACATTCTTGAGAAAATGGGCATATCCGTGACTGTCCGCCGGAGTCTCGGCGGGGACATCGATGGCGCCTGCGGGCAGTTAAGGCAAAAAACCATCGGCAATAAAGTTAATCAGGTTGGAGGGGCTCTTGCCAAAAGGGTGATTTTACAGCCTGATTCAAAGAGTTGGTGAACCTGAGAATAAGTGAAGGAACTGTTAAAGGCTTTGTTTAAACAGCGGGTCGGGAGGTGAGCTTCTTGGGTGTTTTCTCCGGCTTGGAAGGCAGTTTGGAAAAGTATATCGAAGGGTTTTTTAAAGATAAGTTCAAAGGCCGCATCCAACCTGCCGAGATAGCCAAAAGGCTGGCCAGGGAGATGAGGGACCGCAGGCGGGTAAGTGTCAATAAAATTTACGTGCCCAATAAATTTACCGTTTACTTAAACGCTAGTGATTACGATAATATTGCCACGATAGCTTCATCATTATCCAAGGAACTTCAAGAATACGTTAATCAGAAGGCCGGGGAAAAGAAATATACCCTCGCCGGCCCGCCGGTTGTGGATTTTGTCAGAGAAGAAATCGAGGAAATAGGGTATATGAAAATAGAATCCGGCTTTAGTGAGGAATTGCCGGAGAATGAACCGCTTGAAACGAATGAAGAGGTGCTGGAGCACACCCAGCTTTTTCGCCTGACCAAGGATGTCACTGTTGTGGAAAAAGCGCCTGCCGTTTATGCCCGGCTGCAAGTTATAGCCGGCCCGGAAACAGGGAGAATTATTAATGTGAGAGCGGTTCCCCAGGTTATCGGGCGGCATTCCGGGTGCGATATCGTCCTTAGCGACTCCAGTGTTTCCAGACGCCAGGCGCGGCTTGAACGGATACGGGGCAGGTTTACCATTACCGATCTGGGGAGTACGAACGGGACATGGGTGAATGGTTTCAGAATTATGTCAAAAGTTCTTGAACCGGGAGATGAAGTAGCCATGGGCACTACAGTCTGCGCCTTTAAGGTGGATTAGCTATGCTTAATATACTTATAATGACTTTAAGGTATGCTTTTTTATTGTTGCTGATTCTTTCAATTTTCAGGCTGGTCAAATGGATGATCACCGACTTAAAAGAAGTATCGTCACAACAGATTAAAGACAGTTTGCCCAGCCGGCAGAGAGAAGAACCCCGTTCTTTTGAAAGAACCGGTCAAGTTGAACTGGTGGTTGTCGAAAGCTCTGTTTCCGAACTGAAACCAGGCGGCACTTTTGGTTTCGACAGGGAAACGCTTATAGGCAGGGACAACCGGAGCGATATAGTCATATCCGCTTCATTTGCTTCTGCCAGGCATGCGCGGATATACTTTAAGGAAGGGCAGTACTGGTTGGAGGATTTGCATAGTACCAACGGCACTTTCTTGAACGAAATTCAGGTGAATAAGCCGATTGTGTTGGCAAATGGAGATAAGATTAGAATCGGTGGCGTTATTTTTCAGTTTGTGAGGTGGGGGTATGAGGTGGGCGCAGATCACTGATACGGGTTTATCACGGAAGGATAATGAAGACAGCCTGCTTGTATCGCCGGATATGGGATTACTGGCAGTTGCGGACGGGATGGGCGGACACCAGGGGGGTGAAGTTGCCAGCGGCCTTGCTCTCCAAACGTTGGAAAAAGAGCTCGCCCGCTCGCTGAAAAAAGGTGAATCACCGGAGAAAGCCCTGCTTGATTCCGTTAGACTGGCCAATATTGCGGTATTCGAACTATCCGGCCGTAATAAGGAACTTCATGGCATGGGAACAACTATAACCGCCTGTTTGAAGCGTGAGGATGACCTGATTATCGCTCATGTGGGCGACAGCCGGGCGTATTTGATTTGCCGGGGCAGTATTCGTCAATTGACTCAAGATCATTCACTGGTGCAGGAACTGCTAAGAAACGGCGGGATTAGCGAAGAACAGGCGCTGCAGCACCCTCAGCGCAATTTGCTGACCAGGGCGCTTGGAACTGAACAGTCGGTAGAGGTGGACCATTACCGGTATAAAGTAGTTGCAAACGATCTCCTTTTGCTGTGCACCGACGGCTTAACCCGTTATCTTCGTCAGGAGGACCTTTT
>MVQK01000330.1 GCA_002067515.1 Pelotomaculum sp. PtaB.Bin013
TCAACACCCCTAGCCGGCCGGTAAGGCCGGTGGGAAGATATTGCTTCCACGACATCAGCAACGGATATAATCTTTGCTTCCAGGATGACTTCATCGCCCATTAAACCTTTCGGGTAGCCGGATCCATCTAATCTTTCATGATGCTGCAATATAGCTTGTGCAACCGTGGAAGGGAATTCTATATCTTTAATTATTTCATAACCAAGCTGTGGGTGGTTTTTTATAATGCCAAACTCATTATCATTCAAGGAACCCGGTTTACATAGAATCTCAGCCGGTACAACTATTTTGCCAATATCATGAAGAAATCCCGCCATTCGTATTCCGTCTATCTGTTCTTTGGAAAGGTTCATTTCAGCGGCAATAGCGGTTGCTAGTTTAGCTACACGACGCTCATGACCGGCTGTATAGGGGTCTCTCATTTCTACCATCGAAGCAATGGCATTTACGGTTCCTTCTATGGTTCTTTTTAATTTTTGAAAGCTTATTTTAAGGTCTTCCTCTATTATCTTGCGTTCCTTGACTTCTATTTCAAGAGAATTTGTTCTCTCTCTTATAATTACCTCCAGATTTTTATTTAAGTTTCTTAATTCATCTTGTGTTTTTATCAGATCAAGGTTCTTTTGCACGGCGTTTTCATAAGTAGAAAGAAGAAAATCAAGAATCTGCCTGTTTCCTAAGGTCAGATGATACCTCTCGCCCGCGAAAAATATTTCTGAAGTGCTGATTCCCGCGTTCCCGTTCCCTTTATTCATACGGTTATTTAGAACGCTCTTAATGCGCGAAATAAGAAAACTTTCATTATAAGGTTTCGTTAAAAAGTTATCTGCCCCACATTTTAAACCTCTGATAACATCTTTTGGATCTGAAAGCTGAGTTAGCAGAATTACAGGTATGTTTTTAAGCATCTCATCACTTTTTATTTGACGGCAAAGTTGATAGCCGTCTATACCGGGCATTACGATATCACTTATAATAACATTTGGTTTATTATTATATAAATAAGTTAGGGCCTCCTCACCACTACCGGTAACAGTAACATGATAACTATTCTTCTTAAGGTCATTTTTTAGTTTTAAAGCCTGAACCGGACTGTCTTCGACCACTAATATGTTTACATGATTCTCCATATCCATACCTCTTGTCAAGTTATTAAAATACATAACAGATGCGTAAATATCTGCATAGAATTTACATACATGTGTTTCTGAAACTAGTTTACAAAATAAAAATTTTCTCTAAGAAGGATATTAGACTTAAATATATTGTCGTTTGCTGTCGAATTGCTATTAAACAACAACGACCGCCCTTTATTGACGGTCATTTATCGAATTTATTATTATCATTCATTCGACAATGTTTTTTAAATCCCTGTTTTACTATGTATATTTTTCAGCGCACATCCTGAAGTTATGTCGGAAACCGTGGAAAATAGATAATTCTCAATGGATGCTTGAGTAATGTTTAAGAAGGTTTTTTTAACTTTGGTTAGGTCCAAAAAGATTGTAAATCAATTCTGAACGGGAACTAGACCCTGTTTTTATAAAAATCCTTTTTATATGCGTTTTAATAGTGTTCTCACTGAGAAAAAGCTTCCGCGCAATTTCCAGGTTAGTGTTACCCCTGGCTACCAGGGCCGCTATTTCAATTTCTCTTTTGGTTAATTCGAATCCGAAAGCAGTCTGAGTATTTATGAATCCGTGATTATGCCCCAACTGAATTATGTTTAAAAAAGTAATATCTTTCTTGCCTTCTTCACCTTCCAAAAAAATTGTTTTTATTGGATACGACCCGGTTCTTAGACTTAAATTACCATTCCAGTAATACGCGCCGGTAATCGGCCTGGCCTTCCGGCTATTAACCAGGCTCTGGCAAATCTCTTTCAAATAACTATAAACGCTTTGTCCCGAGGCGAGACGCTGCTGTAAAATCCCCCGCGCCGGAATATTTGCGTCAATTATATTATACTTGCAGTCCATTTCACATAACCCAATCTCGCCTGAATCCCGCTTATGTTCCAGGAAAGCGTTATTCAGGTGGTCGTGCAACGATTTAAGCAAAGCCATTTCGCTGTCGCTAAAATCGGACGCCCCCTCACTTCTGTGTAAAGAAATTTCTCCAAGAAGAAATCCGCCGTTAAGAACTTGCAGACAAGCAATGTGATATATCCCTTGGGGCAGCAGGAAATCACAACGGTGTTCGTTTTTCGCCCACCCGGCATAGTCCATGTAATCAGAGCTGCGGTCCACAGGGGGGATGGAACCTTTCGAAAAAACAGCTTTTTTATAGAGATCAAGACTCTCATAATAATCTTGATATTGTTTGTGTTTATTAAGATCGAGTCCAACGTTGCAGGGTTCTAAAAAATGATGCGTCGTTGGGTCTACCAGAAAAAAAGCGGCGCTGTCGTAAGGGACAAGCGGAGGCAAGTGACTGAGAACAATTGAACGAAGCTGCTCGATATCCCGGTTACCGTAAATTTGCTTTAACAGCGCATTGTAAGCCTCAAACTGCTGATCATTTAGCATAATTTTTTCTCCTGAAGAGAGGATATCCATACTGGGACCGAGAATATATTGTAATATTCGACAAAATATGCGTCTTTACCTTTAACACCCAAAATTTAATAAGGTTATACCATTATGTATATTGAACAATTCGGGCTTGACCCCGTATCCAAACCAGAAAGGACGGCAACATGGGTTGACCTGTTCATTATCTGGAGTGATATTAGCCTCTGTCTTCCTTCCTTTATTATCGGCGCCATGCTAATCCCGGCTTTGTCATGGAGCGAAGCGGTTTCCGTAAATTTTTGGGGCAATCTCGTGGTGGGCGTGCTTATAGTGCTGGGCGGTTATTACGGTACCAAAACCGGCTGCCCGGCAGTCATGTACGGCAGGCTGGTTTTCGGCTATCCCTTGGGACAATGGCTTCCTACGGCTTTCCTCCTGGTTTCAACACTTGGCTGGTACGCTGTGATGACCGCCATGACGGGCGAGGCACTGGATATGATCATTAAGGAAACGACCGGTTTTTCCTCGCCTCTCTTTAT
>MVQK01000331.1 GCA_002067515.1 Pelotomaculum sp. PtaB.Bin013
GAAAGCAAGCACAGGCTTGCCGGTGATTGTAAAACTATCACCTAATGTAACCAGCATCGTGGCAGTGGCCGAAAAAGTGGCGGAAGCGGGAGCGGACGCGCTTTCCATGATTAATACCGTTTTAGGGATGGCCATCGACATAAAAAAGAAACGTCCGGTGTTGGGAAATGTGCTCGGAGGACTCTCCGGCCCGGCGGTTAAACCGGTGGCGGTACGGGTGGTCTGGCAGGTATACCAGGCGGTAAAACTGCCTATTATCGGCATGGGCGGTATTACCACAGCTGAAGACGCAATCGAGTTTTTCTTGGCCGGGGCCACTGCCGTAGCAGTGGGTACCGCCAACTTTATCAACCCCCGGGCAACCATGGATGTGCTCAAGGGGATAGAGAACTACCTTCATGAAAACGGAATCAACGAAATCAGCGAACTTACCGGCCTGGCCCAAAAAACATGAATAAAGACCTGCGGGACAACAGCTATCGGCTTACATATATAAAACAACACACCACCGGCTAAAGCAGGTGGTTTTATATTTAAACATATAGTTTTACTTAATGCATTATTGTGATAAAATAATAATATCAGTAGAACTTGTTAAGGTGGTGCAGGAGTGGAAATTAATAAAATAAGTTCTAAAGGGCAAATAGTTATTCCAATCACTCTCAGGGAAAAATACGGGCTAAAACCTAACTCGCTTGCCAGGATAACTGAGATAGATGGACACATAGCGATCATTCCTATTCCGAAAGACCCAATAGGTTCAGCCAGAGGAATGCTTCACGGCGGTGAAACAGCAGCCCAGCACATGAAAGAAATCCGGGCCGAAGAACTAGAAATTGAACGTAAAAAGAGAGGCCGGGACTGAAAGTGGAACAATTCGTATTAGATAGTTACGCTGTCCTGTCTTACCTAAACGATGAACCAGCAGCCCAAGATGTCGAAGATATTTTACGATCAGTCCGGGATATGCAAATTGCAGTTTATATGAGTTGGATTAATCTAGGTGAGGTTTATTACAGGCTACAGCGCGTATACAACCGTCAAATAGCCAGACAAGCTGTAGAAATTATCAAAGCCTGGCCTATTAAACTGATGCAAGCTGAGGAGCAAGTTACTATGATGGCCGGGGACATTAAAGCCAGATACCGGTTATCATACGCAGATGCTTTTGCGGCGGCAACAACAGTAAACACCCGTGGAATACTTTTAACCGGTGACCCTGAATTTAAGCCATTGGAAAACCATATCATTAAAATCAAGTGGTTAAAACCTAATCACTAGCATGGGAATGGTAGTATAATTATCTATTGCTACAAACAAGTGTTTTGGATATAATAGTAATACGAACACTTGTTTGCGGGGTGATGGTTTTGAACTGCCCTATTCTCCTAATTGACGCAAACTCTTTTTTCGCCTCCTGCCATATCGCTTTAAATCCTGAACTGGCAGATATTCCTGTGGTCGTCGGCGGGGATGAAAAGAAGCGCCACGGGATCTGTCTGGCGGCTAACTATATAGCAAAACGTGAATACGGCATAAAAACCGGCATGGCGGTACGGGAGGCCCGCGAGAAACTGGGGAACGAAGGTGTGATTGTTTCCCCGCAGCACAGCCTGTACGTTGACTTTTCGGCGCGGATTCTCAGGATCAAACGCCGGTATTCCCCCCTGGTGGAGCCATTCAGCATCGACGAAAGCTGGGTTGATTTGACCGGCACGGAACGTCTCCATAAAACAGATTCTTCAGAAGAAATAGCTTCCCGTCTCCAAAAAAATATTTTAGAAGAAACAGGCATACCCACCTCCGTCGGGATCGGTCCAAACAAGATAATAAGTAAAATGGCGGCGGAAATTAAAAAACCGCTGGGCATTACCAAAGTGAATTTTCAGGACGTTCCCCGGGTGTTCTGGCCCCTGCCGGTAAAAGAGCTCTTTGGTGTAGGGCACCGGATGGAAAAAAACCTATGGCTCCTTAATATACATTCAATTGGAGATCTGGCAAACTATCCGGCCGGCATTTTAAAAAAACGGTTCGGGCTAATCGGGTTAATCTTGAAAAACTCTGCCAACGGCGTGGACTATTCCCCGGTCAACCCGGCAAACCTGGAGGTGGTTAAATCAGCCGGCCACCAAATTACTCTTCCCAAAGATCTGGCCGGGCACGAAAACATCCAGGTGATTATTCACGAACTCTCGGAAATAGTGGGCAGGCGGGTGCGTATCGGGGGTTATGCCGGCAAAACCGTCGGACTTACTCTTAAGGACACCGAATTCCAATGCCTGCACTGGACTCAGTCCATGCCTTATTTTTCTGACTTATCGGAGGATATTTACGGCACTGCCGTTGTGCTTCTGCAACGGCACTGGCCGTACTGGAAGCCGGTAAGAATGGTTGGTCTCACTCTTTCCCACCTGATCAAAAATTCAGAAGAGCAGTTGGATCTGTTCGGCGTCACCGAAAAAAGGAGAAAGATTACGCGCGCTCTGGATAAAATCAAAGACCGCCATGGTGAAACAGCGATCTTTAAAGCGACATCCCTGACCGGCGTCAGCGTAATGTTCCAGAACAGATGGGGGTGCTGACAATGTCCAACACAACGGATTACTACAGGAGAAATTACCTGTATTCAAGTCACCGGCTCTTTATCCCGGAATCCAAACAAAAAGCGGTGAACACCTGCGGGGACTGCCGGTTCTACATCACAATCATCGGCAGGGAGGAGAGAAAAATGGGCTGCGCCGCCCTTATTCCCAAGTATTTTGCTATGGAGAAAAAAATCCCGGCTGAAATTGATATCAGTGATTTTTTAAAGGAAATAGGCAAGGTCGGACTGCAGAATGCCGTAACCTGCTGTGGTGAATACCTTAACGCATGCGGCCTTTTTCAACCTAAAATATAATACCTGCCGTTAAACTGTAGCTGCGGTAACTGCCATTGCCGCCCGGAAAGCGCTCCGCGCTGCCTCAGCGGTTCTTTCCAATTCCTTATCACTGTGCGCCAGGGAGATAAACGCTGCCTCAAACTGGGAAGGGGCCAGGTAAATTCCCTGCT
>MVQK01000332.1 GCA_002067515.1 Pelotomaculum sp. PtaB.Bin013
CTGACTCCTGACTCCTGAGTACCCAAAAATTTTTATTCTGCCAGGTTGAATTTATTATGCAGGGTTTGTACAGCCTTTTTGGCTACCTCTGCTTCAATGACACAGGACGTTTTAATCTCGGAAGTACTAATCATTTCCAGGTTAATTCCTTCTTTCGCAAGCGCTTCAAACATCATGGCGGCCACACCCGGGTTGCTGACCATGCCGGCGCCCACGATGGAAACCTTGGCCACGCTGTCTTTGCTGGTAACTCCACTGGCGCCAATCTCCGGCAAGAGGCCTTCAACGACGGACAATGCTTTCTTTAAATCGCTCTGCGAGCATGTGAAGGATATATCATTCCTTTCGTCCCTTGTAGCGCTTTGAATAATCATATCGACGTTTATTTTTTCATCAGCTAGCGACTTAAACAATTTATAGGCAATACCTGGCTTATCAAATACATCATACAACCCTATCTTGGCAACATTTAGATCATACGCCACACCGGTAACCACAAGTGATCTCTCCATACTGTCTACCTCCCTTACTATTGTCCCTGAATTAAGATTAAAACTTGAACGCACATGCAGCGGTATCCCGTATTGCATAGCCAGTTCCACCGAGCGTGGGTGCAGCACTACCGCTCCCAGGTTGGCAAGTTCCAACATTTCATCATAAGAGACTACGTCAAGCTTGCGGGCTTCTGTGACAATCCTTGGATCCGTGGTGTAAACCCCGTCAACGTCAGTATAAATCTCGCACAGATCAGCCTTTAAAGCAGCGGCTAGAGCCACTGCTGTGGTGTCCGAGCCACCACGGCCGAGAGTAGTTATATCATTCTTTTCATTTATTCCTTGAAAACCAGCTACTATAACAATATTGCCCCCGTCAATTTCTTTTTGCAACCGGGCAGTATTAACATCCAATATTCTAGCCTTTGTATGTGCATTATCAGTCATAATACCTGCTTGCGCCCCGGTAAGAGAAATTACCGGCGCCCCCAGTTCCTTGACGGCCATGGCAAGAAGCGCTATTGAAACCTGCTCCCCCGTTGATAAAATAACATCCATTTCCCTTTCCGGCGGGCTGTCGGTTATACTCTCGACCAAATTGATTAAATCATCAGTCGTGTCGCCCATCGCTGATACAACAACTACTACACTATGACCTTCAGCCCGTACATCATTAACCCGCCGGGCAACCCGCCGGATTCGTTCGGCGTCGGCCACCGAACTGCCCCCGTATTTCTGCACAACTAACAATAATATCGCCTGCCCTTTCAGTCCGGTGTTTTAGCCGGACGTTAATATGATTGATATCAAAAATTTTATTTTACTTCAAGTGCTCTCGCACCTATTGGACTTGGTTTCAGAACTAAAGTCCTGCATTTCACGCCATTTTGACGAAAAGTATCGCCCATCACCCGGGCTATTAAATCAAAGTTGCCGTCAGCAAGAGCAATCACGGATGGTCCCGCGCCACTCAGAGTAACCCCCCTGGCTCCGGCTAGTTTTGCCGCAGCCAGCACCTTTTTCATACCAGGAACCAGAACTGAACGGAAGGGTTGATGAAGGTGGTCCTCCATCGCTGTCCCCAACAAGGAGAAATCACCGCGCTGCAAGGCGGCGACTAAAAGGGCAACCCTGCCCAAATTAAATATAGCGTCTTGAAATGCTACTTGAGACGGCAGAACATCCCTGGACGTTTTTGTCGCAAGTATAAAATCAGGTACTGCCACCACGCATCTGATGCCTTGAGGCGGCTGGATTTTCATATTTTTTAGTTCCCCGTCGGCCTGAACAGAGATCACTATACCTCCCAGGACCGCAGGCGCGACATTATCCGGATGGCCCTCTATCGAACTAGCTAAACTGATAATATCTTTTAAAGAAAGCCGTCCCCCAGTGAGTAGATTAGCGGCTATCACTCCACCGATGATGGCGGCGGTACTGCTCCCTAAACCACGGGCAACCGGTATCTGGTTAATCAGGCGTATTTTCAAACCAGTGGGCTTAAAGTCCACTTGTTCGAAAACACGCTGCGCAGACTTAAATACGAGGTTGTCCACATCCCTGGGAATATCAGCCGTACCCTCGCCGGTCACCTCGATGGTCAGGCCATAAGGAACCTGGACCAACTCCACTATGTTGTATAATTCCAAGGCCATTCCCAAGCAGTCAAAACCAGGCCCAAGGTTGGCCGTGGTAGCAGGCACCTGCACACGAATCATTTGAGGCATTAATCCCCCTCAGTGCGAATCACACTGGTTATTTCATAGACAGCAGACAGTTTTCTTATTGATTTCAAGGCTTCTTGAAAATTTCTTTCCAGCACTTCATGCGTTACCAGCACAATTTCCGCGGAATGCCCGGAAGTATGCCTTTGGATTACAGAAGCCAGACTTACTTCATTATTGCCGAAGATCAAAGCGATCCCCGCCAATACTCCGGGCTTGTCGGCAACATTCAAGCGCACATAATATTTTGTCGAGGTGGAGCCCATAGGTTTAACCGGCTTTTCCTCAAAGCAGGTACAACTGATTATACCCGGCGCATTTCGCAGCAAGTTGCGGGCCGCGTTCATCACATCAGCCGCCACGGCGCTGGCGGTAGGCATCTCACCTGCGCCACGACCGTAAAACATCACGTCTCCAACCGCGTCGCCCCTTATAAAAATAGCGTTGTACACGTCATTTACCGAGGCAAGCGGGTGGTGTTTCGGAAGCAAGGCCGGGTGCACCCGCACCTCGATACCTTCATCTGTTTCCTTGGCAATCCCAAGCAACTTGATCACACAATTCAGTTCGCTGGCGTAAACGATATCTTCGGCGCTAATCTTGGTAATACCTTCAACAAATACTTGGTTTAACGGCACTCTGGTGTTGAAAGCGATTGAACTGAGGATTGTCAGTTTGCGCGCCGCGTCATAACCTTCCACATCGGCGGACGGATCGGCTTCGGCATACCCGAGAGCCTGCGCTTCCTTGAGCACCTGTTCAAAGTCCAGGCTTTCCTTGGTCATTCTGGTCAGCATGTAGTTTGTTGTTCCATTGATGATGCCG
>MVQK01000333.1 GCA_002067515.1 Pelotomaculum sp. PtaB.Bin013
ACATTTGATATTACGGGTCCCCTATTAATTACTTTAGTTACCCTGGTTACCTGGGGAGTAGGTGGTATGACAAGCTCCAACGCTATGAAGTTTGCGCTGTCGGGTCTCAGTGATTCTGCAGTCTGGTTGATTTTTGGAGTATTTATTCTCTCTACAGCAGCCATCGAAACCAATTTAGCGTATCGTTTGGCTTATTTTATAGTTGCCCGGGCTGGAGCTAAGCCCCGCATATTGACTTTAGCTTATATGCTATTAGAGTATCCATTATCTTTGTTAATGCCGAGCATTACAGCTCGAGCTGGTTTTATGGAGCCTATTTGCCGGGCTACAGTTATCTCAACAGGAGCATTACCAGTTGAGGAATCCCTTAAACTTGGCCAGCAACCAAGCAAGTTTGCAAAATTAATTTATTTATCTAACCTATATGCTATATTACTTAGTGGTATTTCTTTTTTAACGGCAGCTACAACATGGCCTTTTGTAGCTGCCTTATTAAAAAAATTAACTGGTTTCGACTTAACTTGGGGGTACTCTGTAATATTGTTTTTACCAACAGCTTTAATTTTAACTATTATAGCTTGGTTTTATTTGAATTGGTTTTTTCAACCGGAATTCGATATAGCAACTGGCGGTCAGCAAAAGGCGCAAGATGAATTGCAAAGATTAGGCCCAATGTCAATTCGTGAAAAACAAACATTATTTATTATTTCTATAGCTATTATTTTATGGGCTACCGACTTTATACACCATTTAGGGCCTACGGTGATAGCTTTAGGAGTCGGCTGGTTTTTATGGTTATTTGGCATTGTGACCTGGCAACAGGTTAGCCGCAACACCCCTTGGGGTTTATTAGTGGTTCTAGGCTCAGCACTGGCATTTGGAAACTTAGTGGAGCAAAGCGGCGCCATGGCATGGATCGGCGGAGTCGTACTAAACTTAACCAATGCTATGCCAATATTACTGATATTTACTATACTTGTTTTCGTAAGCACTATTGTAAGATCAATGGAAGCCTCTGGTATAGCTTTAATCGTGCCCATTGCCCCGATAATTGTTGCCGCCGCCAAAGGATGGAATATTCCCGGCGCAGAAACTGTATTGCTGATGGTTATTGGTACAGTCGGTCATGCCGCTTATCTTTTGCCAATGCAAATGACAAGCAATATGGTGATGTATAGCAGCGGTTATTTTGAAGTCAAGGATATGCTTAAGTCAGGCTGGGCTTTTGTCTTGATATATTTGCTCTTTTGGATAATAACGGCTTATACGTATTGGAAATGGCTTGGCCTTTGGTAGTTTGTTTTTAAAAAGAGATAGATGCATTTAAATAATAGTGTAATAATTAAGGTTTCGCCTCAATCCTTAAAAGATGTTAATTAGCAAATAATAAACAGCTTTAAAGAGAGGCGAAACCTAGTTGCTTATCCTGGATACTAGTAAGATGAAAAGGGGTTAATTTTATTAATGAAGATGAGGATGAGAAAATCGGGTTTTAGTTTGAAAATTAGGCTTGCTGTATTCTTTGTTATCGTCGCGGTATTCCCCTTACTTGCGGGAGGGATATGGATCGTCTTCATTGTAAAGGAACACATGGCTCTACCAGCGCCAAGCGCTCTCCTTTAGTCAGTGTTGATACCAGATTTTTTTTCAACCATGTTAATTGTGTTGTCAAGCGGCCAATTTCAGCATAAAGATCGTTGATCTTCTTTTCATCCTGTGTGGCTTTATTGGCTGTTTTGTGGTCGTCCGAGAAAATGTTTGGCAGTTTGCTAATCGCTATTGCTTTCCACTTTTTGAGCTGAGTCGGATGAACGCCAGTCTCTGATGAAATTTGAGCTATTGTCTTTTATTCCTTCAAAAGCTCTAATACAACCTGGGCTTTGAAGGCATCTGAATAATGTTTTCTCATGGTTCAATTGTATCTTAAATCGGCCTTTTGGCTGTCCGATTTTCCGGGTCCATTATATAATGCCAGCCAGGCTGGCATGTATTGAAACTTCTAATGTAGTATTAAAAAAAGCCAAGGCAATCAATACTGTCAATACCCATCCTGCTATACCGCTCAAATCTGCTGCAACTTGTTTCCAAGTCATCAGCAACACGATTCTTTTTATTATTTATACACTGGTTTTGTTAAGTTCGTGAATCAGGATCGTTTTGAAGTATTGATATAAGATTTTTATTGGTGTTGATTACTTGTTCTAAAGAGACCTTGGTTTTTTGTATAATATCTTCTAAAATTTGGTTCTGCATTTTTAAGGCTTCTGCAATTAGACAAATATCTCCCTTTTTGACTTTATTATTTAGTTTATTAGATATTATTGATAGTTTTTTAGGGATTGGTGAACTGATTTTTTTTCCGTTGCTATTCGTTCTCACTAATACCTCACCCTTTTAGTTTATTAGCTCTAACGCAAAGTACATATCAACACATAATAACATTAACCGTATTCTTATTGCTGTTATACTTATTGCCTGTAATTGATGGCATGGACTATGTTTATAAATGATATATTGCATCAGCATTGTAATAGTTTTTATCGTTTGAACTGTTATTGAAAAAAAAGAGGCCATGATGCCTCTATAAAATTACAGATTA
>MVQK01000334.1 GCA_002067515.1 Pelotomaculum sp. PtaB.Bin013
TATCCCGAAGGCGTATGCTATTCCATTCTTTTAATGAACTGTGTAACGCCTTTGATTGACCGCTATGTAAAACCAAAAAAATTCGGAGCGAGGAGGTAGTTAAATGTCTGCCGGGCATGATGAAGGAAGCAACAGCATTTTAAAAATCGCGTTAAACCTGGCCATGGCCTGCTTTGTTTCAGGGTTGATTATAGCCGGTATTTATTTTATAACAGCCGACGCGGCGGCGCAAAAGGCTGTGGAATTAAAAAATTCCGCGATGAAAGCCCTGGTCCAGGACGCAAATAAATTTGAACCGATAGAAGGCCGTGAAGGCTGGTTTAAAGCGGAAAAAGACGGAAAAACCATTGCGTATGTAGTAACGTCGGAAAGCAAAGGTTTCGGCGGAGCCATAAAAATGCTGGTCGCCGTAACTAGCGACGGAAAAGTGCTCAATTACGACATCACTGGTCACAACGAAACCCCCGGCCTTGGCGACAAGGCAAATCTGGAACCATTCAAGAGTCAGTTTAGAGGTAAGAAGGCTGAACAATTAACGGTAGTGAAAGATCCCGCCAACAAAGAGAATATTCAAGCCATGACAGGCGCTACAATTTCTTCCAGAGCCGTAACCAACGGTGTTAAAAAAGCGGTAGAAGAAGTTGTAGAGTTTACGGGGGGGAAATAATATGACAGAATTATGGAATATATATAAAAAAGGATTGGTTTTGGAAAACCCGATTTTCGTCCTGGCGCTAAGCCTATGCCCTGCGCTGGCGGTTACCAGCTCCGTTCTAAATGCTCTAACCATGGGCTTGACGGTCCTTTTTGTGATAACTTGCAATAATGTTTCCGTTTCCATAATCAGGAACCTTGTCAACCCCAAAGTGCGTGTTCCGGTGTATATTGTTTCTATTGCCACTATAGTTACCGTGGTGCAGTTGTTATTGCAGGCGTATTTCCCGCTCCTTTACAAAGCTTTGGGCATATACCTGGCGCTGGTCGTGGTTTTCGCCATCATTCTGGCAAGAGCCGAGGTTTTTGCCTCCAAGAACGGTGTCGTACGTTCGTTCTTTGACGGTTTGGGAATGGGGTCCGGCTTCTGCATCGCCATGGTGATAATCGGGTCTATCCGTGAAATCATAGGGGCCGGTACGTTTTTAGGTATTCAGGTCATGCCTGCTTCATACAACGCTCCGCTTATGCTAATCCTGCCCGCAGGCGCATTTATATTAATTGGTTATTTGGTTGCGTTATGTAAAATGTGGGTCCAGCACATTGAAAAACAACAATCCAAGGCTTAGGGAGGGAGAGCATTGTGGAATATTTAACACTATTTATTAGTGCGGTAATTGTAAATAACTTTGTTTTGACAAGATTTTTAGGCTTGTGTATCTTCTTTGGAGTTTCCAAGAACTTTAGCGCGTCTTTAGGTATGGGCATGGCGGTTACGTCGGTTATTACGCTGAGTTCAACGCTGGCCTGGCTGGTTTACACCTTTGTTTTGGTGCCGTTTAAGTTACAATTCCTGACAACAGTTGTTTTCGTCCTGCTTATCGCCTCCTTTGTGCAGTTATTAGAGATGATTATCAAGAAGCATGTGCCGACTCTATACAACATGTGGGGGGTTTACCTTCTGTTAATCGCGACTAACTGTATAGTGCTCAGCGTGCCCCTCTTAAATGTTGAGTCCAGCTTCTCATTAGGTAAAAGTATTGTACACGCTATCGGATCCGGTGTGGGGTTCGGCGTGGCTATCGTTCTGATGGCAAGTTTAAGGGAAAAGCTGAGACTGGCCGACGTGCCGAAGGCGCTGGAAGGGTTAGGAGTCGCTTTTATCCTGGCTGGTATGCTGGCGCTGTCCTTCCTTGGTTTTTCCGGCATGATAGCTCTTTAAGAGCTGGAAAGGAGATGTGAGTAAATGCAAATCGCCCTAATGGTTTTGATAGTTATGCTGCTCACGGGAGTAGTATTTGGCTTTGTTCTCGCGTTTGCGAATAAAAAGTTTTCTATAGAAGTAAACCCGTTAATCCATATAGTTGAGGAGGCATTGCCCAAGGGTCAGTGCGGCGCCTGTGGTTTTGCCGGATGTATGGCCTATGCGGAAGCCGTGGTATTGAATCCGGATGTGCCTCCAAACATGTGTGTTCCCGGTAAGGCGCCTGTCGCAAAAATTGTAGGTGAGTTGACCGGCAAGGCCGCTCCCGCGGTAGATCCCAGAATCGCTCATGTCAGGTGCTCCGGTTCCCCCGGAGTAGCGGTCATAAAGTACCAGTATAAGGGTGTTGAGGATTGCGCGGCGGCTAATTTGCTGCAGGGCGGTCAGAAAA
>MVQK01000335.1 GCA_002067515.1 Pelotomaculum sp. PtaB.Bin013
CATCGGCGGCAGGGATGCCCGGCGGCGGTACTATTCATACGTGGAAACCTACGGCGGCGGCCAGGGGGCTAAATTTAACCAGGACGGAATGGACGGGGTGCATGTCAACATGACCAACACCATGAACACTCCGGTAGAAGTTATCGAAATGAACTACCCCTTGCGGGTGGACAGGTACGCTTTGATTACGGACACGGGAGGACCGGGCGAGTTCAGGGGCGGCACCGGCCTGGCGCGCGAGATCACCGTTTTGGAAGATGCCACCGTTTCTTTAAGCACCGAAAGAAATATCGTTAAGCCTTGGGGTATGCAAGGCGGGTTGCCCGGCCAGTCTTCCCGGTGCTTTATCAAAATACCTGGCGGAAAACGCGAGGAAATTCCGGGCAAAGTCACCCGGGAGGTGCCCGGTGGAACAACCATTATCCTGGAAACAGCCGGGGGCGGCGGCTTCGGGAAACCTTCCGGCAGAAACCCCGCGGCAGTGAGACAGGATGTTAAAAATGGCTTGGTATCGTCAACAGCGGCGCTGGAGGACTATGGCTTCAATTAGGGACGAATCAATTATTATTGTAGAACAAATACCTTTGGGCATATAACGCGGCTCATGTTCGGCCCTTTAATTGTTCGAGTTCTATCACCCTCGGGTTCGGTCAAACTCGGCGCTTTGCGCCTCAAACAGTTTCCTCTCTTAACCTCGGGCTCACTCGCTCTTTGAATTACGCCTCAAAATCGCCGCTTATTTATACCCAAAGGTCACTTATCAACAATTCTTGAAAAGCATAACTTCCTGTTGTATTAAAAGGGCTGGTCTAAATTCTGCTTAGACACAGCCCCTTCATGTTGGTCACTACCTAAAATACTTTATAACTGATTAAACTGCCCGCGCGGAGTGTATTTAGTGTGCAGCAATTCATGAGACTTATGCCCCAGCGGCTTCTCCAAAAATTCTTTGTACAACTGCTGAATCGCGGGGTTCTCGTGGGACTTCCGCAAGGTCATCGCCTCGTCGGCGGTGTATATGCCGTCAATCCGCTGTTGCCTGATTTCATAGTTAGTCGGGATTGGCTGGCCGCCGCCGCCGATGCAGCCGCCCGGGCAGCACATGATCTCGATGAAGTGGTAATTGGCTTCGCCGGCCTGCAGGGCGTCCAGCAGCTTCCTGGCGTTGCCCAGCCCGTGCGCCACGGCTACTTTTACGTCCAGGTCGCCAACTTTGACGGAGGCTTCCTTGACTCCTACCAAACCGCGCACGTCGACAAAATCTACCGACGCCAGGGTTTCCCCGGTAACTATTTCATAGACTGTGCGAAGCGCGGCTTCCATCACGCCGCCGGTCGCGCCGAAGATTACCGCCGCGCCGGTCGAGATGCCCAGCGGGTCATCATAATTTTCTTCGGGCAGTTCGTTGAAATTTATGCCCGCCTGCTTGAACATGCGGCATAGTTCCCTGGTGGTCAGCACTACATCCACGTCCTGATAGCCGCTTGAGTTCATTTCGGGACGCTGCGCCTCGAACTTCTTGGCGGTGCAGGGCATGATCGACACTGAAAAGACGTCGGCCGGGTCCACGCCCGCTTTTTCGGCGTAGAAGGTTTTAGCCAGGGCGCCGAACATCTGCTGCGGCGATTTGCAGGTGGACACATGCGGCAGCAGTGCCGGGTAGAAGTGCTCGATGAACTTAACCCAGCCTGGACTGCAAGAAGTGATTAACGGCAGAACTCCGCCGGTACCGATCCTTTCGATCAACTCGCTGCCCTCTTCCATGATGGTCAGGTCGGCGGTGAAGTCGGTGTCGAATACTTTATCAAAACCGAGCTTCCTGATTGCGGCAACCATTTGTCCGGTAGCGACGCTGCCCGGCTTCATGCCGAACATTTCACCGATGGCGACACGCACCGCCGGGGCGGTCTGGACCACGACATGCTTTTTGGGATCGGCCAGGGCGGCCCAGACTTGTTCTGTCTGATCCCGCTCGCATAGAGCCCCCGTCGGGCAAACCAGCACACACTGGCCGCAGTTGACACAATTGGATTCGGCTAAAACCATGTCCACGCCCGGCGCGATAACGGTGTCGAAACCGCGCCCCTGCGGGCCGATTGCGCATACGGTCTGCACCTTTTCACATACTGAGACGCAGCGACGGCACAGGATGCACTTTTCGGGGTCGCGCACCAGGGACACGCTGGAGTCGTCCACCACGTGCTCGGGGTTGGCGCCTTGATAATGAACTTCCCGGATTCCGAACGCTTCCGCCAGGGACTGCAACTCGCAATTCTGGTTGCGTACACAGGTCGGACATTGGAAC
>MVQK01000336.1 GCA_002067515.1 Pelotomaculum sp. PtaB.Bin013
GGCGTAGGCCCTCAGGATATTGATGTGGCCGAAGTTCACGACTGCTTTACAATCGCTGAGATGATGGCCTATGAGATGCTGGGTTTTGCCGAACCCGGCAAGGGGCCGGAACTCATCCGTAATCGCGAGACCTACAAAGAAGGTAAAATACCTGTTAACGTTGACGGCGGCTTGTTGTCGAAAGGTCACCCGATCGGCGCGACCGGCGGTTCGCAGGTGCGCACCATAGTGCTTCAACTGCGCAACAAAGCAGGCGCGATTCAAGTGCCTGGCGCTGAAATAGGCTTGGTTCACAATATTGGCGGCGTTGGTATTTATGGAAACGTCATTATTTTCGGGAGGTAAAGATAATGGGATTTGAGCGGTTCGGAAGTAAAAGTTTCACGTCTCAGGCCAAGGTAGCGGAATTTGTTGACTACTTGGACAAGGGCGAAGTGGCATATACAAAGTGCCGGACCTGTTCCCAGGCCTATTTCCCCCCGCGGGCAGACTGCGCTAATTGCCTGGGCAACGACATGGAGTGGAAAGCAATCGAGGGTAACGGCACAATAGCGACCTTTACTCATACGATGTATGCTCCCACCGGCTTTGAGGCCGAAGCCCCCTATACTATTGTAGTGGCGGAGTTCGGCGACGTTAAGGTTTTAGGACGGATGAGCAAGAGCGTGCCTGTTGAATCGTTATCAGTAGGCATGTCTGTTAAAGTAGAGGTTGTCAAGTTGCCTGACGGACAAGTTACCTACGAGTTTCTGCCGGCTTAGAGGATAAATCCGACCTGAATGAGGGTATGATAGTATTTGAATCGGCCTGGGCTGGTAGAGGAATATTCTCACAGATTAAGGGGGTGGTTTTTAAAACAAGTTACTGCCACCTTTGATAAGCGGTTTACTAGTTGTGAGTTTATATTGTGATAACTTGCTTATTATTTATTAAAAAATAGGAGGATGAATATGGATATTTATAAGTGGCCCCGCGAGGAAGGCATTAAGAACCACGATCTTTTCGGCGACGAGCATTTTGGTACATTTGATCAGGCCCCGTGTGTAGTATATGACAAGAAGCCGATTGTGGATCCGAAAGGCAACGTAGTAGAAGGCCTGTATTCCGTTTGGTTAACCCTTAACAACCCCAAGCAGTTCAACTCGTACACCACCGAGATGGTGAAAGGCGTTATCGCCGGCCTGCACCGCGCTTCGATGGACCGTGACGTAGTGGCCGTTGTCTTTACCGCTGTCGGCGACAAGGCGTTCTGCACAGGCGGCAACACTGTGGAATACGCCCACTATTACAGCATGAAGCCCCACGAATACGCCCTCTATATGGACCTCTTCAACGGCATGGTGGACGCTCTCTATATGTGCAAGAAGCCGGTTATCTGCCGGGCGAACGGGATGCGCGTGGCCGGCGGCCAGGAAATCGGCATGGCTACCGACATCACCATTTCTTCCGACATGGCCATTTACGGCCAGGCTGGCCCCCGCCACGGTTCCGCTCCGGCCGGCGGCTCCACTGACTACATCATGTGGTATCTGGGCGCTGAAAAAGGCATGTGGAACTGCATTTCCTGCGAAATGTGGAGCGCCTACAAGATGCAGAACAACGGCATGATCACCAAAGCCCTGCCGATCCTCAAAAAAGACGGCAAGTTTATCAAAAACCCGCAGGTCATTACCGACAAGTATCTTGAAGACGGCGTAGTCGTATACGGCGAATTCAAGACCGGCGCCGAGGCGAAGGAAGCCAAAGCTCTTATCGCGGAATGTGAAACCGAC
>MVQK01000337.1 GCA_002067515.1 Pelotomaculum sp. PtaB.Bin013
GCCGCGCGGCGAATACTCCATGCCGTATTACCCGGACATTAAAGCATGCTGCGAGATTGTCGACTGGATGGAGAGAATGCACACCATCGACGACGCCTGCGGAGTCTGCACCGGTATATCCGCGTTCCACCTGAAGCCGCCCTATCATTTGCACAATTACCCGGAATTCATCTCCTATGCGTCCGGGATCAACATGGATTATGATGAACTAATCAAAGTATCCAACAGGAACCGGCAGTTGGTCAGGTCCGTCAATGTCAGAAGAGGCTACCGGAGAGCAGACGACACGCCGCCCGAAGACCACTGGAAGACCAGACTGCCCGAGTATGAAAAAGAACTCATGGACGCGTACTGCAGATTCAAGGGGTGGAATCTGGACGGCGTTCCGACAAAAGAGTCCTTGCAGGAATTAGACTTGGCTTATATAGCCGAAGACTTTGAACAGAGAGGGATCTATAAAGATGGCGAAGATTAAAAAGAAAATCAAGAATATCAAGATTGATCTCAGTTTGTGCAACGGCTGCCGGGCATGCGAAATGATCTGCTCCTCCTTTCACGCCAATCCGAGATACAGTAGCAACAACCCGGCGCGGTCGCGTATCCGGCTGGTTCGCGACCCGATAAACGACATATTTTTTCCCGTGTACGCCGGTGAATACGCCGCGGCCGAATGTATGGGCAGAGACATATATAAAATGGAAGATGGAAAGACATACGAAGAGTGCGCCTTCTGCAGGGCCGCCTGCCCGTCCAGGGATCTTTTCCATGAGCCCGATTCCGGCCTCCCGCTCAAATGCGATATGTGCGAAGACGAGCCGCCGCTGGAAGAGCCCTTGTGTGTCAAGTGGTGCGTAACCGACGCCCTCACCTACGAAGAAAGAGAAGAGGAAGTCGAAGAGCAAGAAGAAGTGGACGATGTGGAGATTGGATTAAAATCGTTGCTGGACAAGTATGGAATGGATAAGCTGGTGGATACATTTGCCAGGATGGCACAGAAGGATTAAAAATTAATGTGAAAGAAGAGGAAAAATCGTGGAGACTGTAGCCCCATTCAAAGAAGTCATAGAAGAGATCAAAGGGTATGGTGGAGAAGCAGTCAAATACTGCTATCAGTGCGGAAAATGCGATACTGTCTGCCCCTGGAACAAGGTGAGAAAGTTCAGTATGCGCAAGCTGATCCGAGAGGCTACATTCGGTCTGACAGAGATAGAACACGAAGAAATCTGGCGTTGCACCACCTGCGGAAAGTGCGCCC